>NZ_JBXWSF010000068.1:0-22653 GCF_059613285.1 Ruegeria sp. BHSB058
CCTTCGAAGCTCCCTTCGCTATCAGATGAGGCCCATTCTCGCGGCAACGCGCTGATGTCGCTTTCTTCAGAACCCACATCCCGCGCCTTGTGATAGACGGGGAGCAACTCACTCCAGGAAGGAAGTTCTGCTGCCGCTTGGCCATTCACAATGATGCCGACCGCTTCCTGACCGGTCAACTGGAATACCTGCGCCCCTTCAACAGAGGTGGCCTCAGAAGATGCCATCGCTTTTGCAAAGACTTTGACCGTTTCCAGTGAAAGAAAATTGGAAAGCCCCAATGCCAACGAAGGTATCGCATGCAGTGCGTCAGCAAGATTCGAAAGTGCCTCGGCTTGTTCCAGTTTTGCTGGTATATCGCGAAGAACACCCTCGCCAAAGATGTCATTGTCGCTCAATTGAAGCTTTTGATCTGTATAAGTGAGTGCCGAGCCGGGGAAATTGTGTATGTCTTCAAGCGGCTGCTCTACGGGAAGATCTGGCGCATTCCGATCATCGCTGGAAAACAGCGGTATGTCGTTCTGCACAAACGCGGGCGGAGCGACACCCTCGACGATCAAGGGCGACGCAATAGAAACGGTTATCGGCAGTTCAACTGCTTCACCGGCGCCCAGTTTTTCTGCCACATAATCAGAAGCTACGTAGTTGCCAGGCGCCAATTCCAGATCAGATTTGACTACGATTTTCGTAGCATCTGGAATTTCTTCCAGATCCGCTTTTCGTCGAAGAGCCGTGAACTCTTCGTATTGATCTCTTAGTCGGGCCTTTTCTATCGTCAGGTCAAATAGACCGATAAAATGCGAAATGACTTCGGTAATATTGTCGAGCGCCATGGCAGGGTCCCTTTCGCTCGTATGATTAGGAAGACCGGGAAACCGGATTTCCGTAAACCGGGGCCGTCGAACGGCCCCGGCTATCTTCATTCAAGGATTCAGACGTCTGTATCGTCTGTTGCATAGGACGATGTCATCGCACCGCCAACCATGGTGGTGTCGACCGAGTTGCCCAATACATTTGCCCCCATGACAATCGATTGATTGAAGGCCGATGTATCGACCACGGCAGCCGCCGAAGCATAGGATTCACCAGTCACGATCCCGTCGCCACCATTGTTCGAGCCCCATTCGCCCGCGTTGCCGCCCATGCCTCCGTCACCGGAATATGCGCCGGACGCATCACCGCCATAAACGGCACCACCATAGGTATCACCACTGGCTGCGTCGGCCATCGAATATCCCGACGAACCGCCATTCGAGTTGCCTCCGGTACCGGTGCCTCCGGCGCCCGAGTATGCGGCACCATGAGCTGTGCCGGAGCCCGCGGAATTGGCATCATTGTCGCTGGTTGCGTCTCCACCATAACCAGCAATTGCCTTTGCAAGACTGTCCGCCGATCCGTCGGTATCGGATTTGGAGAACACATCTGCGGCGCCGCCATAGCCGCCTGTGTTGGCCGCGTCAGCCGATCCTGATCCGTCAGCTGCAGAGGCCGCATCAGACGTATTGCTGCCGCCGGCACCACCAGTACCATCCGCCGCGGATTTGCCAATCGATGAGCCGTCGGCAGCCCCATTGGATGTATTCGTGCCACCAGCGCCGCCGGTCGCGTCCGTATCCTGACTATTGTTGGCCTTGCCGCTCACATCGCCGGTATCTTGGTCGATGCTCGGCCCGTCTCCAGTAGTCTGATCGCCGACACCTTCGGCATTTGCCTTGCTTGTCGATGAGCCGCCAGTGCCGTCGCCGCCATTGGTATCACCACCAGTAGAGTCTCCATTGCCGGTCGAAGCTTTCTGGTTGCCACCGTTGTCATTGTTGGCTTTTTCGCCAGTGACTTCCTGATGGAGCGCGGCGATCGCCGCTTCGATCAAGCCGGAGAAGCCGCCATTACCACTGTCTCCGCCTTCGCCGTCTGCGGTGCTGCTAGCTGCGCCAAGTGCTCCGCCGATGGCTTTGTTGTCACCACCTTCGGCATCATTGGCCTCGGTGTTGCTGTCGCTCTTGTTGCTGTTCAGACCAACGCCGATTGCACCCGCATCGCCTCCATCGGCACCCTTGGCGGATGTATCGTTGTCAGCGTATCCACTGCTGTCAGCATCCGATGCCGACTTGTTGTCACCACCGTCTGCATCACCTTCGGCATTCGCTCCTGACAGGCCAAGACCAACGGCAATACCCAGCGAATCTGCGCTGCCGCCGTCGCCACCAGTCCCGGAGGATTCGGTATGCGACTTGGTTGCGTTGTCGCTTTTCGCGCTGCTGTCGGCGTCTCCGCCATCGCCGCCAACACTATCACCATCCGCATGCGCGCCTGAAAGGCCTACGCCTAGACTTGCGTTGTGTGCGTCGCCGGTATCGCCACCCTCGCCTCCGCCAGCCTTGGCGTTCGCGTCGCCGGTATCGCCGCCTTTGGCAATCGCGTCACTACCGTAGGTTTTACCTCCGGTTGCATCACCGCCGTAAGTGGTTCCGCCATCACCAGTATCGCCGCCGTCAGCATCCGCGCTTATGCCTTCTTCCGCATGAGCCTTGCCCCCGTGAGCGTTGCCGGATTGGTTGAATTCTCCAGTGTTGGAGACAGTCGGTGACTTCAGGGTGTCATTGTCATAGAGACTCGCTACCTGACTATTGATCGACGACATGTCATTGCCTTCGCCCTCGAGATCGATCTTGAGGTGCATGTCATCACCGGGATCATAGTTCACGTCTTTGCCGGCCGTTATTACATCGCCAACAGAAGCGTAGTCTCCGAGATCCAGGTCGACCTGATCGTCGTCGCGCGGAATCCACTCACCACCACCAAAGTCGATATTGATCGCATTCGAGTTGGAATTGTCGTTGCTGTCGTCACCTCCATTGGTGTTCTGCTGCTGTTGTTTCTGCGCTTGATCTTGACCTTGATCCTGCCCCTGCTTTTGGTTGTCTGCGTTATCGACCTTGTTGTCGACGTCGGTTTTTTGGGACTGCTCCTGATCCTGGGCGTCAGAAGTGTCAACAGATTGGTCTTGTTTTTGTTGTTGAGCGTTCACGTCCGCCTCTACAAATGCTTTATCCACTTGGATGTCTGTATCGAATGATGCATCGAGGTTTTCGACGACGACTTCATCGACTGTCGTGACTGTCGTGTTGTTTGAATTGGCTGCATTCCGTTTCATAGCAAGTAATCCATTTTCCTTGCGCCGGCCCGCCAGTCATGTAAAAGGCAGAAATGGGCGCGTTTAAAACAGATGAATCGAGCTTATCTCGATCCAGCAAAAACTTGTTTCTCCATAAATTTCTGCGTCACCTCCTTTGCGACCAGGCATCTTGCGCGCATATAAGAAAATTGGCGGGCAATACTTTTAGGGTAATTCTATAAATTAGACCCCCTATAGTTGCGGGAAAATTCGACTCTGGCCAGCCAATAATATGATTTACTTCTCCTAACGGCTTGATATTATTCATTTATATTCCACAGACATTCGTATTTGGGCTTTACTATTTTGGTGCGTGGACGAAATTTAAAAAAAATGGTCACAAAGATTATAAGGAATTTTGGCGAAACGATTATTCTTTACAGGGAAGTATTAATCTAAAGTTCTATCCGTCTCGCGATCTATCAACTCTCTGTTGATAATCATAGAAGTTTCCGCTAAACTTTGAGGAGAAATTTCGGATACATACATCTATTTGGTCAATTGATTGATTTTTGGGCAATATTTCTGGTTTTTGATCTGTGAATGATTTGGGGGGGGCGTGATGAGTCTGCTTGATTTCAATGGAACAGCCGGGTTATCTACTCGCTCGCCAACTGAAGTTGATGTATTGTTTTTGGGGAAGGAACTTTTCTTTTCGGGCCAAACTTTGATGAGTGTTCACGCCGAGTTTGGAGTGTTCGCATACAGATGCGAAACTCTCCGGCAAGCTCAGTCGGTATTTGAGAACAAAATGCCAACACTTCGCATGCTTGTTGTAGATCAACAGTTGGGCGAACATCTTCTGAACTATCCACAACCATATCTGGATGTGTCCGGGTCAGGATGTTTGGCTTTGGCTTACCGAAAAGAAGCCGCCGCCGAAGCGTTCTTTTTGCAATGGGACTGCCTAAAGCATGGTGAAATCGGGTTCTTGCCGATGAATGTAACACCCGATGTATGGCGGTCTGTATTAAGGTTACTACTGCATTACGAGCTTTTTATTCCTGCATTTCTGGCAAAGCTCGTCCAAAAAGATAAACCTCCCGTTCGGACATCAGGCACCTTTGGGCAATTTTGTGCAAATGATCAACAACCAGTTTGCGAAGGGTTGTACACTCGTTTGACGCGCAGAGAAAAAGAGGTTCTGCAACTAGTTTCTCATGGTCAAAGCAACAAGCAGGTGGCTTCTAACCTCGGAATAACAGAACACACCGTCAAACTTCACATGCATCATATTGTCAAAAAAATTGGTGTCAGTAACAGAACTGCTGCAGCCAACTTCTTTTTTGAGACGGTACCGGCTGAAAACCGACCAAAAGTCAGTGGTTGATAATCCCAAAATACGTTTTGATCGCCTAATCTTGCTAGTTGGGCGACTAAATTATATTTGGACAAACACCGAAAGCTTGCTGATCCATCTGATTGCGGGACTGTGCAAGACAGATAAAGAAGTAGCTGTTATTGTTTTTCTAACCCTGAATACCACTCGCGCACGTATCGATTTGGTTGAACGCCTTTCGAAAATGGATGGTAGTGACGAAAAAGCCCGAAGCTTGATACTCAAGCAAACGCAGCGCCTGACAAAACTCTCTGCAATCCGAAACAAATACAACCATTGCATATACTCTTTTGATCCTGACAGTGGAAATCCTCGAACAATACTGATGCGGATTGCAGATCGGAAAACAGATATCAAGCTTGGTCGCGCTGATATTGTAGATGATCTGGCGATCTTCCAGATTGAGGACGCTGTTGAAAAACTCACAAACGCAAACCAAGATTTGTGGCGGCTGATCAGGCAACTGAAGTATCCAATTTAGTTTTCCATAGGTCCTCGGCGTGGCGCAGTCGAGCGGCAAACGTCCTAGTTGCCTATCGCCTCCTAGGTGCCTATCGTCGGCAATAAATACGGAGCCTGGCTTGCTCTTACAGTGAACACTCAGGCGCCGGTGACGTCGTCGTCACTGGACCGGTTTCCTTACATCGCTTGTTACCACAGGCGTCTAGTGATTTCAGAAAACAAACCCAAGTTTTTAGTTGAGGAGCCTGACGCGCTAATATAGGTTCAGCCGAGCTTAGCATTAAGCTGTTGGAAAAAAGAGATAAAGCAAATGAAGTGCTTGCTGCACATTGGAATGCACAAGACCGGTTCGACAGCGATTCAATCGGCATTGGAAGGCTATGACGACGGGCACACATTTTATGCGCAGCTAGGATACCTGAACCACAGCATCCCAATCCGGACTGCCTTTTCTGACCATGATAACCTTACAAAATTTTCATACCAGTATGGCTTATCCCAAGAAAGCGCACCGACTCTTCGAGAACAAGTTCACATAGAATTGGAACAACAACTGGCTCGAAGCGACCGGCAGCGAATAATTATTTCGGGTGAAGACATTTCTCTGATGACATCGAAAGAGAAAGTTGACTTCTTGTCGTGGCTGACCCAACGATGCCAGTCTATCTCGGTGTTAATGTACGCGAGAGACCCTTTGTCTTTTGCGGCCAGTGCTTTTCAACAGACGGTGATGGGAGGCAATAGTGCAGAAGTCCCCTCAGCGGTTGATCCGCTGTACCGCGGAAGGGTGATGCCGTTCATAAATTTCCTTGGCCGTTCTAATGTTGAATTATACGACTACAACAGGAATGCACTGCGCGAGGGAGACGTCGTATTCGATTTATGCGAACGTTGGGGATTGGATTTCAAGCGAACAAAAACTCAATCGCCAAACTCATCATTGAGCGCCGACGCGTTGAAAATATTGCATGCGTTCAATCGATCAAATCCGATTTTTCGTGGTGATCCAGTCATGGACTCCGCCTATAAAAGATTGCAGGGTATCATTCGAAATGAGTTGAGGGAGGGAGAAGCCATAGACAAACGTGCTTTTGTATCTGTTGCGGTTTATAATGATTGCGATTGGTTGGCGAGAGAATTTGGAATTCAATTTAATAGATTACGCAACACTTGCCCCGAAGTTAACCTAACATCTTGGATGAATGAAATATCTCAATGTTCTCTAAATCGGCTTGAAAAAGTACTCGTCTCAAATGGTATAAGAATTGAAACAACGCGGAGACCCGAAATATTAGCGAACAGGTTGTACTATCTACTTCTAGGGATGGAATATGCCAAGAGCCTTCCGAAACCGCAGCAAGCCACGGTGCTGCGAAGAGTTCGCAACGTCGTCAGGAGATTGATTGGGCGCTGACCTGAGCCTCAAGTTTCCTTGGCGTTGTTGCGTAACTCGCGTTTGAGGAGTGAAGACCCTTACCCCGCCGACGTCAACCACGCGTTTGATTTCGGCGGTTCATGAGGGCGATGCGGATGCGGATTTCGTATCGACCCGGCGGAATCTGCTCAGGTTAAGCTACTAATTTGAGTGCCTCGTTTGGCGTCCACATGGCAAGGGCCTGGTGCGGGCGTTTGTGATTGTAGAACTGGATCCAGTCGCCGACAGAACGGGGCGCATGAGCCAGGCTTTCGAAGCGCTGGCGATGGACACATTGCTCTTTCAAGGATCGGATCAGCCGCTCCATCATGCCGTTCTGCTGAGGACAATGGGGCGTGATGAACTCCTGGCGCAGGCCGTAACTTTTGACCAGGGCCGTGTACTTCCGAGATGTGAAGACGAGGCCGTTGTCGCTGCGAAGCAGAAATGGCTCGTCGACTTTGCCCAATGTGCCGAAGCGCGCAATCAAGGCGTGTTCCAAAGCTGAAGCCGCCGTCGTCGCCTTGCCGGATCGCGACAGATGCCATCCCAAAAGTTCGCGGGTATGACAGCCCATCACCAGGGCTAGCGTGCACCAGCCATCCTTGCCTGCCCAGACACGCGCCAGATCGGTCGACCATCGTTCGTTTGGTTTCTCTGCGACGGACGGCAAGGCCTCAATCCGCGGCCGGGCGCCGGTCGGCCGTTTGCGCACTTGCCAGCCTTTGATCTGAAAGACCCGTTGCACCGTGTTCTTGTTGAAACCCAGAAGGTGCGCGACCGTGCGATAGCCAAACGACGGGTTCTCCTCGATCATGGACTTGATCGGCGCAATGAACCGATCGTCCAGCTTCGGCGCGGCCTTCATCGGCTTGTAGTAGACCGTGCGGCGCGGAACTCCGAACCAGGTGCAAAGCCTGGAGATCGGCACGGCGTCACCATCAGCGAGAAGGCCCTCATGAAGCGCCCGGAGCTCCAGCATGGCTTCGCCGTAAGCTTCCTGAAGGTCTTTGAGCTGCTTTCCATATTCCTGTCGAACGTCGAGCGGATTGGTCTTCAGGGCGTTCTCCATGCCCTTCTTGGCATCATCAACCCAACTCTCGATCTCTGATGGTGCCAGCTCGTAAGTCCGGCTCGCCTCGGCCACCGTCGTCTTGCCCTGAATGATCTCAACGACCAGCGCTGATTTGCGCCTAGCCGTCCATCGTTTCACTGCCTCTGTCATCGTATCGCTCATTGCTAGGTCCTTTCTTATAGCATGAGCAGGATTTCACTGGCTCGATACAGATGGCCGTAGCTCTGCGGCAGCCTCCCAAAGGCTGCCTCCGCCACACGGACCGTGGCAGCCAAAACTGCGCCCACAATTATCAGAAGCTCTTGCGTCAGCACGGCTTCCAAGTATCGATGAGCGGCAAAGGCAGCTGCTATGACAACTCCGCCTCCGAGACGTTCTTCAAGACGATCAAGGCGGAAATATTCTGGCGAAGATCGTTGCAAACGTGCAGAGACGTCGAACTGGCCATCTTCCAATACATCAACGGCTTCAACAATCCGCGACGGCAGCACGAAATCGGGACAGGTCCAGACTGAACACCCGGCCAGCGATCGAGACCTTGTCAGTTTGTAGTATCAACAGGTAGAACAATCATGGCCGCGATTGGTTGTTTCGAATTCTGCCGATACAACGCCACTGGTTTGTAGACTGTCGGAGCAATGGTCCCGTGATCCTAATCCGCTTGTTATTGGCGTTGGCGCTTGTATCGGTGAATGCTGTTGCGGCATTTGCGGAAAAAAGGGTTGCCTTGGTAATCGGTAACTCTGCTTATCAGGCGGTCAGCCCGTTGGACAATCCGATCAATGACGCATCAGATCTGGCAATTGCGCTAGAAGGGCTGGGATTTGAAGTATTTCTTGGTACGGATTTGCAACAAGCCGAAATGACGGCGATGGCTGACGCTTTTGCATCTGCTGCAGCGGATTCTGATGTCTCGTTGTTCTTCTACGCGGGTCATGGTTTTCAGGTCGAAGGGCAAAACTATTTGCTTCCTGTAGATGCCAAAATCTCATCGGCTCAAGATGTCGTCACACAGACTGTACCGATCAGCGAGTTCATCGCGCGTATGGAGAAATCGAAAGGTGTTCGACTGATTTTTTTGGATGCTTGCCGAGACAACCCGTTTGAAGACTCCGGTTTGAATGTGGGCGGTGACGGACTGGCGCGGGTCGGCAGTTCGGCTGATTTTCTTTTCGCGTATGCCACCCAACCAGACAATGTTGCCTACGACGGAACCGGAAGGAACAGCTTTTTTACGGAAGCTATGCTCAGCCATATTTATACTCCGGGACAGGATATTTCAGATATGATGATTTCGGTGCGCAGGGATGTTCTTGCAGCGACCGGAGGGCGGCAGATTCCTTGGGATAATTCCTCAATGACGCGGCAGTTCCGCTTTGACAACAGTCCGGCAACTGCTTCCGAAGAAACCCTGCTGTGGCAAGTGGCGGCAAGTGCGCAAGACCCAACGCTCATGCAGCTATATATGGATCGCTACCCCCAGGGATCTCACACTGGCGAGGTCGAGGCCTTTCTGGATCAGTTTGAAAAGATTGGAGCGCGAACCCGTGCCCTCGCGGTAGAGGATGAGGACGCTCAAGCCGAACGTTTGTGGAAGCTCGCACAACGCAGCCGGATGCGTCCTTTGCTGGAATTCTATATTGAGCAATATCCGGATGGTTCTCATTCAACCCAAGCCAAGCGATTGCTTCAGTCGATTCCACGACCCGAGGATTCAAGCCCTGGTGGAATCTGTGAAAGGCTGGCAACCCATCCTCGCGACCGAACGGCCAGTATCCCTGGTGTTCCGTTTGACCATCTGAAACAAAACGCCATGACGGCCATTCAGGCATGCAGCGCTGCGACCGTGCAATCACCAGATTTGCCCCACTACGTCGCTTTGCTGGCCCGAGCAACAATTGCGAGCGGTGATTTGGACAGGGCTGTGACTCTGTATAAGCAGGCTGCTGAGCGGGGTGACTTGCGCGCTATGGTATCGTTGGCGCAGCTCTATGAAAGCGGAACCGGAGTGTCTCGGAATACGGACCAGGCACTGGCGTTGTATGAACGCGCTGTCGAAGGCGGCAGTTTTGATGCGATGATCAATCTGGCTGTGATTCTGTTCCAAGGTCAAATTGTTGCCAAAGACGAACAGAGAGCGATATCCTTGCTCAAGCGCGCTGCTGATGGCGGTTCCCCCAAGGCAACTTTCAATTTGGGGGTATTGGCGCAGGATGGCATAGCTGGAATACCATCGCAGGCTCTTGGTTTTTTTCAGAAAGCGGCACGCGAGGGCGAATACCAGGGTTTCCTGGCCGCTGCTATTCTGTTGGACGAAGGCCGGGGTGTGCCACGGGATGCGACGCAAGCCGCTCGTACCTTGTTGCGTGGAGCCGCAGAAGATGACGGAACAATCATCAAACAACTGACCCAGGTATCCGACCAGTGGAAACGACAGACAATCATGGAAGTACAAAGACTGCTGCAGGAAGCGGGGCTGTACACCAGTGTGATCGACGGCCTGCCGGGACCGAACTTTACTTCGGCATTGCAGAGCTGGCGCAGTGGCGGTTTTAACCCGCTGGTCCTAGCGGAGAATTAAGCGGTTACGTGATTTTGAGACATGGGTTTGGTCAAATCCGACCGAGCTGCCAATTTGCGTGAATCCCACTCCAGGCGCTTAGCGCGGATGCGTCGTAAGCGTCCGTTGAACCCGACCTAACGCGTGCCGCTGGAGGGGGCTTAGTGTCCACCATCGATAGTGGACACTAAGGGGCACTCTATGAGCGGGCGGAAGAAGCGGTTTTGGGCGGATGAGGAGAAGCGCGAGATTTGTGCGCAGGCGGTTACGCCGGTGACTAGCAACTGTATGATCTACAATACCCAAAAGCGACGTAATCGGTTGAGCAGGTTTGCGCGCCTGAATCTTTGCCAAACGTACGCGAATATCCTCGTACTTGTCAAAAGCAGCCCGAGCCGAATTCATAGCTATGCCATCTCCGGGCAGCGATCCAGCCACGTGTACCCCCGTTCAATCAAGCGGCGCTGAACACGACCGGGATAGTCCGTGACGATGGAATCGATCTGCAGATCGATCATTTGATCAATGGCTTCTGGTTCGTTAACGGTCCAAACCGCGACGCAAAGATCAAGTTCACGCGCACGCGCCATGTCGGTGGCGGTAATATCCGAGTAGCGCGGGCACCAAAACTGGCCACCCGCCTGGTGTACCAAATCGGGTAAACTCACCACCCCACTGCTCAGATCCGGGCCAACCGACTTGGAAGAGTCCTCACCAATCTCGTCTTTGTTTGTGGGTAGCTCAGAAAGGTAGGAAGTCGGGATATCAGGTGCTTGATTGCGACACTCACTCAATAGGTTCCAGTCAAAACTGTGCAAGATTGTTTTTTCTTCTAGATTCGCGGTGCGAATGTCGGCAACGACTGCGGCAACCAAATCCCTGCGCCACTCGAAATCATTCAGAATTTCAGGGTCCGACTTGATTTCCAGCATTAAATGAACATCGCGATGTTCAGGCTGGTTAACTAGATCAAACAGTTCGCTCAGGCGCGGTATACCTATGCCGTACAGAAATGCCTGATCTGGGAAGCGTTTACCATAGTCGCTTTGTCCATCCAATCCTCCTACATCGAACCTCGAAAGCTCTGTCATGGAAAGAGAGGAAATCTTACGCTCTTCTCCGCGCAGCCACTGTCCGTTCGGATCACGAACCATGGCATTGCTAAGTCGGTGATTGTGCGTGACGACAGGAACCCTGTCCCCGCTCATCGCAACATCGAACTCCAATAGCTTGACACCGCAGGAAAGTGCGAACTCAAATCCCGCCAAGGTGTTTTCCGGCAGAATTCCACGTGCCCCACGATGACCGATGATGCGGATGGTTCGGGTATCGCCCGAAAATGCCTTGATCTGAGGAAATCTCATCCGAGTCACATTCGTTTCTCGGTTGCAGGGTCAAACAGATGCACCAAATCCGGATCGATCGAAAACCGCCGAGTTTTCCCTTGATTGATGGTTGTATGTCCCGGAACGGACGCAATCAGTTCTTGATCTGAGTTTTGCAGGCGCCCGTGCAAAAGGGTGTTGGCTCCTAGTTGCTCCAGGAGATCAATTTCCAATGCGATAGGCCCACCTTCATTCGGGATCAGATGTTCAGGGCGCAGGCCAACGATTGTTTCGCCAGTGAACTGTGTGCCCAACGGAATCGCCGCGTTATTCGGTAAGATAGCCTGACCTTCATCAACCTTGACCTTTACGAAGTTCATGGCAGGACTTCCAATGAAGCCGGCGACAAATATCGATTCCGGTTTGTCATATAGTTCGATTGGTGTTCCGAACTGTTCCACATAACCGCCATTCAACACCATGAGCCGATCTCCCAAGGTCATGGCTTCGACCTGATCGTGAGTCACGTAGATCGAGGTAACACCTAGCCGTTGTTGCAGCTTTCGGATTTCCAAACGCATCTGTACTCGCAACTTGGCATCCAGATTGGAAAGCGGTTCGTCAAACAGGAAAACCTGCGGATCTCTGACGATCGCCCGACCCATGGCGACACGTTGGCGCTGTCCGCCGGACAACTGACGCGGCTTCCGGTCAAGGTACTGTCGGATCTCAAGAATGTCCGCAACGTCTTCGACCCGACGGGCAATTTCGTCTTTCGGCAGTTTGCGGATCTTAAGGCCGTAGGAGATGTTATCTCGCACGGACATATGCGGATACAGGGCATAGTTCTGGAAAACCATTGCAATGTCGCGTTGCGCGGGTTCCAGATCATTCACGCGTTGATCTCCGATGCGGATTTCGCCTGATGTCACGGTCTCCAGTCCGGCAATCATTCGCAAAAGGGTGGACTTACCACAGCCCGAAGGGCCGACGATGACGATAAATTCGCCATCAGCAATCTTTCCTTCGATGTGGTGCAACACTTCGGTCTGCCCATAGGATTTGACCAGGTCTTTTAGGTAGATTTCAGCCATTGTGGGCACCCTACTTATCTGTTTCCGTCAAGCCCTGAACAAAGAGCCTTTGCATCGCGATGACGACGATAATCGGTGGGATCATCGCCAACAGCGCGGTCATCATGATGATGTTCCAAAGCGGCGTTTGTTCGGCGGCTTCAAGCATCTGCTTTATCGACATCACGATTGTGGTCATCGATGTGTCGGTTGTAATCAGCAGCGGCCACAGATACTGGTTCCAGCCGAAAATGAAGAGAATTACGAACAAAGCCGCAATATTCGTCCGCGACATCGGCAGTAGAATGTCCCAAAAGAAACGCATCGGGCCTGCACCGTCGACGCGTGCACTTTCCAGCAATTCGTCGGGTACCGTCAGAAACACCTGCCGGAACATGAATGTAGCCGTTGCCGACGCGATCAACGGGATCGACAACCCCCAGTAACTGTTCAGCATTCCAAGATTGGCGACAACTTCGAAAGTAGGAAGAATCCGTACTTCGACCGGCAGCATCAAGGTGATGAAGATTAGCCAGAAACTCAGCATGCGGAACGGGAACTTGAAATACACGATGGCAAAGGCCGATAGTAGTGAGATTGCGATTTTGCCGATCGCTATCATCAGGGCCATTGCCAGGCTGTTAAGCAACATCAGCCATACAGGGGCTATTTCGGTTCCTCGCAGACCTGCCCCGAACAACGTTTGTTTGAGGTTTTCCCATAGGTAACTCCCCGGCAGTAGAGGTAGAGGGGCTTGGCTCATGCGCAATTCGCTGTGAGTTGCCGCAACAAAGGTGATCCATACAGGTAGCGCAATGGCGACGACGCCCAGGATCAGAACGATGTGGGTGACCAGATTTGTGATAGGCCGGTTCTCGATCATCAGTATTCCACCTTTCGCTCGACATAGCGGAACTGGATCACAGTCATGGCGATGACAAGAACCATCAGGATGACCGACTGCGCCGCCGACCCCCCAAGATCGAGGCCTACGAAACCATCATTGAATACCTTGTAGACAAGAATTGTGGTTGACGTTCCGGGGCCTCCTTGTGTGACTGCATGGATAATCCCGAAGGTTTCAAAAAAGGCATAGACCATGTTGATCACCAGCAAGAAAAAAGTCGTGGGTGAAATCAGTGGGAAAATAATTGTCCAGAAACGGCGCGATGGGCCAGCGCCGTCGATTGCTGCAGCTTCGATAACACTGTTCGGGATCGACTGCATCGCCGCAAGATAGAACAGAAAGTTATAGGCAACCTGTTTCCACGCGGCGGCTAGAATAACAAGAAACATGGCTTGTCCGCCGCTCAGGTAATGGTTCCATTCGATTCCGACGAATTCAAGGAGGTATGGTAAGATACCCAACGTGGGATTGAACATAAAAACCCAAAGCGCGCCCGCCAGAACCGGAGCAACGGCATAGGGCCAGATCAGCATCGTACGATAGAACAAGGCGCCGCGCAGCACCCGCTGCGCAAATCCTGCCAAGAACAACGCAAAGATCATCGAAAGCGCCGCGACGGCCAACGAGAAGTATGCGGTCCGCCAGAACGTCGCAATGTAACTTTTGTCTGACCAGAGCAGTTCATAATTTTCCAGCCAAACGAATTCAGTTCCGAGACCAAACGCGTCTTCGATGAGAAACGATTGATAGACTGCCTGGCTGGCGGGCCAAATGAAAAACACCAAGGTGATGACAAGCTGCGGCGCCACAAGGAGATAGGGCAGCGGCGACGTCGGGAAATGCACGCGCTTCAGCATGGCGGACTCCAGATGGCGTCAGACCCCGCAGGGCATTACCCTGCGGGATCAACAAGTTGTATAGTATCAGTTTGCCGTGCGTTCGAATTTGCGCAGCAGATCGTTGCCGCGTTCCACAGCCGCATCAAGCGCCTCGGCGGCGGATTTGTTGCCAGCCCAGACTTCCTCCATCTCTTCGTTGATCACGTCGCGGACCTGAACGAAGTTGCCAAAGCGCAAACCTCGGCTGTTCGGAGTTGGCGTGTTTAGGCTGAGCTGCTTGATTGCGGTATCTGTGCCAGGATTCGCATCATAGAAACCCTGTTCTTTGGACAAAACATAAGCGGCGGTGGTGATCGGAACATATCCGGTCTCCTGATGCCACCACGCCTGCACTTCGGGCGAGGACAGGTATGTCAGGAACTTGGCGACGCCGGGATATTCGGCTTCGTCCCGCCCACTCAGAACCCACAAGGTTGCGCCACCGATGATCGAGTTTTGCGGCGCGTCGGAAACCGACGTGTCCAGCGGCAACATTGTCTGACCAAATTCGAACTCAGCTTGTGATTTGATCGAGCCGTAATAGGCTGACGAGTTCATCCACATTCCGCATTCGCCATTTGTGAACATTGGCAAGCTGTCGCCGCGACGCCCGCCATACACGAACAAGTTGCCGTCGGACATGGAAGCGATGTCGTCCAGACGCGCCGCGACTTTTTCGTTGTTGAAGGTGAATTCGGTGTCAAACCCGGCAAAGCCGTTTTCCTTTGTGCCGATCGGCATATTGTGCCATGCCGAGAAGTTTTCGATCATAACCCAGGATTGCCATCCAAAGGAAAGCCCGCATTTCATGCCGTTGTCGACCAGCTTCCGAGCCGTCTCCTTGACTTCGTCCCAAGTGGCGGGAACCGAAGCACCGGCTGCATCCAGCGCATCCTTGTTGTACCAAAGGACAGGCGTGGAGCTGTTGAACGGCATTGAAAGCAGTTCGCCCTCAGGAGTTTGATAATAGGACACCACCGCCGACAGATAGTCGCCGCCATCAAACGGTTCACCGGTATCGTTCATCAGTTGTTCCACGGGATAAATGGCGCCCTTTGCGGCCATCATGGTGGCAGTGCCAACTTCGAACACCTGAACGATTGCCGGGTGCTCCTTGGCGCGGAAGGCCGCAATCGCAGCGGTCATGGTTTCAGTATAGTTTCCCTTATATACAGGGACGATCTTGTAATCACTTTGCGTCGCGTTGAAGTCCTCTGCAATCTTGTTGACCCGCTCTCCGTTTGTGCCGCCCATGGCGTGCCACCACTGAACTTCGGTCTGAGCCAGCGCGGTCGTTGCCATCGCCGCTGCTATGGAAGACGCTACAAAAATGGATTTGACAGACATTGTTACCTCCCGATGCGTATGTATGACACAGCATTTGAGCAACTAAACCAATAATGCAAGCAAAAGTTTTTTGACAAATAATATAACAAAATATTATCCACAAAGCATCGATACCTGGCACAGGTGGACGGATGAAATTCAAACTCAGGCAACTCGAAGCCTTTCAAGCAGTGGCGCAGACCGGATCGATGACCCGAGCTGCACAAGTGCTGGAAGTATCGCAACCTGCGGTAAGTCGACTACTGTCGGATTTTTCAAAAACCGTGGCTGTAGATCTGTTCGTTCGCGAAGGCGGGCAATTGGTCCCAACCAGTGAAGCGAGGTACCTGTTATCCGAGGTTGGGCGCATCTTTGACAGTTTGCGCCATTTGGAAGATCTCAACCGAGACCTGTCGGAGCGCACGGCTGGTCACTTGAGAATTGCGTGTCTGCCGGGGTTTGCCACCAGTCATCTGCCTGCTGTTCTTGCCGACTTCTTGAAGGAAAGACCCGGTGTAACGGTAACGCTGGAACCAGATCGGCCAGAGCGCATCCTTGAGTGGATTGTCGGAGAGCAATACGATTGCGGTATCACTGACGGATTTACTGGACACCCCACTGTTGAAAGCGAAGACATAAAAATTCGAACAGTTTGTGTCGTCCCTGAGAGGCATCCTCTAGCCGAAAGAGAAATCATCAACCCGATCGATCTGCAAGCCGAGAAAATCATCCACACTCGTCGGGACAGTAACTTTTTTGGCCATCTGTCGACGGCCTTTGCGGATTATGGAGTGCTGATCAATTCGTGGATTGAAGTTCGACAATTCACCACCGCCTGTATGTTTGTCAGTCAAGGGCAGGGGGTTTCTGTTGTATCGTCTCTGGACGCCGAACCATTTCGCGGAAAAGGATTGGAAATACGGGGGTTCGAACCCAACGTTCCACATCGGCTTTCGATCCTAAAGCCAATTGCGGGAAGCAGGTCATTGCTGGCTTTGGATTTTTTGGATGCTTTTGTAGAAAGCCTTTCACCGTTCCGGTGTGCTGACGAGTATGGTGCGCGAACCCGCACAAGCGGGCGCGCAGGAAAGCCAGCGGGGAAATAGTGTCAGTGGTGGCCCCAATGGCTTTGCGCCAAAAGCGCGGCTTCGGTGCGATTCCGGACATGCAGCTTTTGTAAGATTGCAGTCATATAGTGCTTAACAGTTTTTTCTTGCAGATCGAGGGCCAACCCGACTTCCTTATTGCTTTTTCCCTGCGAGACCAGCCGCAAGATGTCTTCTTCCCGTTTCGACAATGTACCAATGGGGTTGGCCCGTTCAACTGGTTGGCGCGGACGGTTCATCCGAGTCAGAACCTTGGCGGCCAGGGAGGGTGCAACATAGCTGCGGCCCGCTACCAAATCTGTCAAGACCCGGATCAACTCACGCGAGCCAACGCCTTTGAGCACATAGCCTGAAGCACCGGCAGAAAGTGCCGCCAGTATGGAGTCATCATCTTCGGAAACTGTGAGCATGGCAACCAACGCCTTGTGTTCACCCTTGGCTATTTGGGTCAGAGCCCATTGCCCCCCGTCCGGCATGGACAGATCAAGCAAGACCAGGTCGGGCTTCAGACTGGAAGTCAATTCTACGGCTTCCTTTCCGGTCGTCGCTTGCCCGACGACTTCGAAATCCTTACTTTCGTCCAAGGTGCGGGCAACGCCTTCGCGAAACAGCGGGTGATCATCGGCCAATACGACGCGGGTTTTGATCATCTGTGATCTCCTGTTTCAAACATCATGCAAATCTCGCCGCCGCCTTCCTGTCGGTTTGATGTGCGGAAAGTGCCGCCGAGGCTTTCAACGCGGTCGCGCAATCCGCTTAGGCCAAGGCCGAGACTGGGACCATCCGGTCCGAACCCTGTGCCGCGATCCCTCACGGCAAGTGACAACGACTGCTTGTCGCATTTCATTTGGACTTCCAAGCCGGTTCCGCCACCATGGCGCGAAGCATTATTCAGGCCTTCCTGGACAAAGCGATATATACAGATCCTTTCCGCTGGAGATGCATGGAAACTTTCACATTCACATAGAACAGAAACGTCGTGTTCCGAACGGTTCTCATGAGCGCTGACGGCTTTTGCGACAACGTCACAAAGCTGGATATCAGCGATGTTGGGCAATGACAGGCCCTGCGATATGAATCGTACTTCATCCATGGCCTGTTTTAAGGCCTCGTTGACGCCATCAAGTTCGGAACGAGCAGCATCATCGGTTTGCTTTTCGCGCAAATCGTCAAGGCGCAGAGCCGCGAAAGCCAGATATTGCGCCGGACCATCATGCAAATCGGCTCCGATCTGAAGTAGCGCGTGCTCTGTACTGGCCGCCGATCTGGCCGCCGCTTCCTGAACCCGTCGACGCAGATCGAGATTGCGTGCGGACAAAGCTCGTAAATCCCGGAACTGCGAATTCAATCCTGCGCGTTGGCGCTCTATCGTGCGGCTGCCGCGGCGCACGATCAGGTATAACGCAGCTCCGATAGCCGATATGACACCAACCACAGTGGCCCAAGCGGTTTGGCGCGCGGCGACAAGATCGTTACGTAGCTGCGGGTTAGCCTCATAAATCTCCGCCACAGCAATGACTTCGCCGGTCCATACTTCATGGATCGGGGAATAGACCTCCAACAAAGGTAGGCCAAGCGCACTTTCGTTTTCAGCCTCTTCGTCACCAACTTCCTCGAATTCACCGCTCACTTGGCCTTGCCAAGCTGCTTTCAAGGGCGGGGTGACTTCAAACACTCGGTTGATCAGACTGCGGTCGGATGCTTCGACAATGCGCCCGCCTTTTTTCCAGATTTTGTAGGATACGATGCGCTCACCAAGCGGTGTGTTATTGAAAATCTCATCCAGAGCGCGCTGAGCGTTTTCAGACAGCTCATCGCTGTCGGCAAGCTGTTGCGAGATCGGAGAGACAAAGCTCTCCATATAAAGCGCGGTTGCGTTTGCGGTATTGCGGACGACGCTTTCTTCGATCCGGCGAGTGACTATTGCTCCGACGATAAGGGCTGCGAAGACCAACACCACGCCTCCAGTAAGACCAAATTGAGTGGCCAAAGACATATTCTGCCATAGCGAGGCATATCGCCGAATGATTGTCATATACCCATAATCCTCAACACGTCCGACAAGAAAAGGGACTTTGGTCGGAATGTGCGACCGACTGTGGCCATCGATCAGGCGTCCGGTTTTGATCCAGGTTATTCTTGTGATTCCTGATCATAAGGCCCTGCGAGATCTTGAGGCCGGGTAACAATCGTCTCCGTTGTGATTGTTTTTTGTTATTTTCGTTCCAATAGCGCGGAGTCTCGATCACTTCCATTGCTCTGTGAAAAATCCCGTACGAATGAGGTTGATATTGGATACAATATACTAAAAACATCATACAGTTTCCCCGTCAGCGAATGTGACCGGGAAGTTGCCTGAATTCTGATGTGCTGAAGCGATCAGAAATAATAACAAGGGAGTAAACAATGAAATCCAAGATTTTAGCGGCAACTACCGCAATAGGACTGATTGCGGGACCAGCTCTTGCGGGCGGAACGCTTGTCTATTGCTCAGAAGGTTCACCGGAAGGGTTCGACCCGGCGTTGTTCACGGCGGGCACCACGTTCGACGCCTCATCACACCCCATCTATAACCGCTTGATGGAGTTCGAAACCGGAACCACCAACGTAATTCCGGGACTGGCTGAAAGCGTCGAAGCCAGCGATGACGGTCTTGAATACACATTCACGCTGCGAAAGGGCGTCAAATTCCATTCGAATGACGAATTCACACCCACTCGCGACTTCAATGCCGATGACGTGATTTTCACGTTCGAACGTCAGCGGCTTGAAGACCATCCGTTCAACAAAGTGAACGGCGGGACATGGGAATACTTCAACGGTATGGGAATGCCGGATTTGGTGAAATCGGTCGAAAAACTCGACGATCACACTGTTAAGTTCACACTGAATACGCCCGAAGCACCGTTCGTGGCCAATATGGCAATGGACTTTGCCTCCATCCTGTCTGCGGAATATGCGCAGGCAATGATGGATGCGGGTACACCAGAAAAGATCAACACCAACCCGATCGGCACCGGCCCGTTCGAAATGGTGGCGTATCAGAAAGACGCTGTCATTCGCTATCAGGCAAACGCCGACTATTGGAACGGAAAAGCCGATATCGACCAATTGATCTTTGCCATTACTCCCGATGCTTCGGTGCGCTACCAAAAGCTGAAAGCGGGCGAATGCCACGTCATGCCTTATCCAAACCCGGCTGATATTCAGGCGATGAAGGATGACCCCGCCATCAATGTGATGGAGCAGGAAGGCTTGAACGTCGGATATCTGGCGTACAACACCACCATGGCACCCTTCGACAATCCCAAGGTCCGCAAGGCGCTGAACATGGCCATCGACAAAAATGCGATCATCGATGTCGTGTTCCAGGGTTCGGGCCAGGCAGCCAAGAACCCAATCCCCCCGACAATGTGGAGCTACAACGAAGCAATTGTCGATGATGCTTATGATCCAGAAGCTGCAAAGGCAGCTCTGGAAGCCGAAGGCGTTTCGGATCTGAGCATGAAAATCTGGGCAATGCCGGTGCAGCGTCCCTACAACCCAAATGCACGCCGCATGGCCGAACTTATCCAGGCAGACTTCGCCAAAGTCGGTGTGGATGTGGAAATTGTGTCCTACGAATGGGGCGAATACCTGTCGCGCTCGAAGGAGCTGAACCGTGACGGTGCTGTTTTGCTCGGTTGGACCGGTGACAATGGGGATCCGGACAATTTCCTGGCAGTATTGTTGGGCTGTGACGGTGTTGAAGCTTCGAACCGAGCGCAGTGGTGCCATGAGCCGTTCGACAACGTCATCAAGCAGGCCAAGCAGTCCACGGACGTAGCCGAGAGGACCAAGCTTTATGAAGAGGCCCAGGTCATCTTCAAAGAGCAAGCGCCGTGGGCCACTATTGCGCATTCGGTCGTGTTCATGCCGATGGTAAACAACGTGAAGGGCTACAAGGTTCATCCGCTTGGTGGACACATCTTCTATGGCGTGAGCGTCGAATAACCATCTGAACCTGAACCGGGGCTGCAAATGCGGCCCCGGTTCTTTTTGTCTGCGGAGACATAGCCAATGACTGATCGCCTTGCCGATTATCGTCAGGTTGCTCGCGATCTTTCGGTCGATGCGGTGGCCTTGGTGCCCGGGCCGAATTTCACGCGTGCACTTGGCCATAGTTTCATGAGCCATGAACGCCCATTCCTTGTCATCATCCCTGTACAAGGTAAACCTGCGGCCATTGTTCCTAATCTCGAACTGGACAGCTGGGATCTCGTGGGGTTCGAAGGCGACGTTTTTGATTGGAAAGATCATACGGGGTATTCTGATGCTTTTGCGGCTCTTGCAACGCAGCGACCAATCCAAAGGGTGGCCGTCGAAGGTCAAGTGATGCGCGTTTTCGTACATCATGCGTTGATGCAAGCCTATGAAGAACTGCAGATCATTGATGGGGAGCGTGAAATTTCAGGCTTGCGGATGATCAAGTCCGCCGAAGATATTGCTGCTCTCGAAACTGCAATCGCAATTTCGGAGCGGGCTTTGTTTCGTGTTCTGGAGAATGTGCAGATCGGGCAGACGGAGAAACAAGTTGAAGCCGCATTAATACACGCCCTATTCGCAGAGGGGGCGGATGATATGGCTTTTTCACCTATTGTAGCGGCAGGAGAAAATACGGCCCTCCCGCATGCGCACGCTCGAGAAGATTACAAGATCAAAGCAGGTGATGCTTTGTTGTTCGATTTCGGTGCGAGGAAACATGGTTTTGCCGCCGACATAACTCGGACCGTATTCGTGAAGGAAGCCTCAGATGAGGCGCGAGATGTCTATAACACCGTCCTTGCCGCAAACATGAAGGGTCTCGAAGTGACCTGCGCCGGTGTAACCGCACATCAGATTGACGATGCGGTTACAGGCGTTTTGGAGGCATCGCCTTATGCAGATCGCATTCGCACCAAAACCGGTCATGGGCTGGGGCGGGATGTTCACGAGGCACCCTATGTCATGCGCGGCAATCACACGGTTCTTCCCGCTGGAACTGTGTATACGAATGAGCCCGGCCTCTATGCAGTAGGCAAATTCGGTGTCAGGATCGAAGACGATGTTCTGGTAACCGCAGACGGCTATCGCAGCCTTACAACCTTTCCAAAAGACCTCATGGTCGTGGGACGCTGATGCTACGCTATCTATTTGCAAGATTGGGAACGTTCATTCCGACTTTCATCGGAGTGACGCTGATTTCCTTCATGTTCATCCGGATTCTGCCTGGTGATCCCATTATTGTCATGGCCGGAGAACGCGGCATGACCGAAGAACGCTATCAGGAGATGGTGGAAAAACTCGGTTTCGACAAACCGGTCTGGCAACAATACACCGATTATCTATTTGGCGTGATGCAAGGCGATCTGGGCGAAAGCTTCGTTACCAAGAAACCGGTTTGGGATGAGTTCTTTTCGCTGTTTCCGGCAACTCTGGAACTATCGATCTGTGCCATGATTTTTGCGGTCGCACTTGGTCTTCCCGCTGGAGTAATTGCCGCTGTGAACCGGGGTAAATTGTTCGACAGGCTGCTGATGTCATCGGCTTTGGTCGGCTACTCGATGCCGATCTTCTGGTGGGCACTGCTGTTGATTATCGTATTTTCGGGCAATCTGGGTTGGACGCCGGTTTCAGGCCGCATCGATTTGATATATTGGTTCGACAACGTAACTGGCCTGATGCTAGTTGACAGCTTGCTTTCGGGGCAGGAGGGCGCATTCAAGTCTGCCGTTCGTCACCTGATCTTGCCGACAATCGTTCTGGGGACAATTCCACTTGCGGTTATTGCGCGCCAGACCCGTTCGGCGATGCTTGAGGTGTTGGGCGAAGATTATATACGCACCGCCCGCGCAAAAGGTCTCAGCCCATCACGTATCAATGGTCTCCATGCGCTGCGCAACGCACTGATCCCGGTCATCACGGTGATCGGCCTTTCGGTCGGAACGCTATTGGCCGGCGCCATTTTGACCGAAACAATCTTTAGCTGGCCGGG
>NZ_JBXWSF010000069.1:0-22104 GCF_059613285.1 Ruegeria sp. BHSB058
TAAAAGACCAAATGCGGTCAGATTCAGGTGAAAACTTTCGGTCAGTTGCGCGGTATCGGTACCTGGGCCGCTGCTGATCCGTTCCAGGTCAGGTGCCAGTTCACTCAACGGCTGCAATCCCATTGGCTGATCAGGCAGGATGACCAATCGCGAGATCTCGTTCACCTTGTTTAGAATCTTTTCGGCGACACCGATATCGGTCAGGATTAGGTCGGGCGGAACTGCCTCGCTGGGGTATACCGGTGGCAGGTGAGGCTGGCGGTTAAGCATTTCAACAATATCAGGGCGCACGAACAACAAGCCAGGTTCTGTCAGCGCTTCAGCCGGGGTTCCAATGGCAGCGTTTTGTTGCGCCTCTTCAATTGCCGCCAGAGCGGGGTAAGAGACAAGGTCGGCGCCCATCACTCTGAAATAGCGATCTTCGACACGCAGATTGCCGTCGAGAACAGCCGCAAGCTGCCAGCCCGCCCGCCGTAATTCGACATAGCGCGAAAGGGGGATAGAGCCGTTCGGCGCACGAAGTTCTTCGAATTGACCCAATGCGAGTTGCCGGTTCGCCGTGGCATAGCTTGCCCGCGCTTCGGCGTTGATGGCCTGAACCGCCGACCAAAGCGCTGTTGCCAGCGCGACACCGCATAGAAGTGTCACCAATTGCAACTTGTGTCGCCGCCAATGCGACCAAAGCGCCGGGATCGTGGCCCTTATCATTGAAGTTGGCCACCGGCGAGATGCGCGCGCCGGTCCAGTCGTCCGGCAATGCTTGGCGAGTGGGTGGCCAAAAGCAGTGCTGTACCCGTATCGCGAACAAGCTGCAGCATCAGGTCCAGAACGTTCTCGCTGGCGGTTTCGTCCAGATTTCCCGTAGGCTCGTCCGCAAGCAGTAGTTTGGGTCGCGCCGCAAGGGCACGCCCGATCGCCACCCGCTGCTGTTGACCACCCGACAACTGCTCGGGATAACGCTGCGGCAGGTTTGTTAGGCCAAGCCGCTCTGTCAGCTCAGCCAGCCACGTTTTGTCCAACCGGTCAGAAAGCCGGGCTTGGAAAGACAAATTCTGTTCGACAGTCAGCGACGGAATGAGGTTGAATTGCTGAAACACCAAGGCCACGGTATTGCGGCGCATCTGCGCGCGACCACGGTCTGACAACGACGAAAGGGGGATCCCCGCCAAGGTAATTTCGCCACTATCGAGTTTGTCCAGCGTGGCCACCAGGTTCAGTAGAGTGCTCTTTCCGCTTCCGCTTTCACCGGTCAAGGCAAGGGTCTGACCTGCATCCATTTGAAACGAAACATCTTGCAGAACAGGGCGCCCGCCGGGGTAGGACTTTCTTACCTTGTCTACATTTAGCAGCATCATCGCTCCGTTTTCGTGTTGGTTGAGAATGTGTTCCTCGGCAACCGCATGTCCAGCGTTGATCCCGCCTTTGAACAATTCGCCGCAACATGACCATTGATGCAAGTGTCGGCCAGGGGTTGTTCCTCTATCAACGCCGGGTCATTCTTGAACTGAGTTTGACCAGGTAGCGAGGAGACCAAGCATGACATTGTCGCAACAAATTTTGTGGGGCAGTGTCTATCTGATGATTTGCTTCCTCATCGAGATCGGCCTTTTGACCTGGTGCACGGTTCTGATCCGAAGCGTGCACGAAAAATGTTGCAATCGCGGATTGGTCGTGCGAACCGCCGCGCCGATCGTGGTTGCATTGGCCACCATCGTCGCGATTCACACAATTCAGGTCTGGATCTGGGCCATTGTCTGGGTTTGGAGCGATATCCTCCCAGACTGGAACACCGCTCTCTACTTTTCATTGGTCACCTTCACCACCCTGGGCTATGGCGACATTGTGCTGGGCGAAGAGCTGAGGATTTTCGGGTCCTTTGCAGCGGTGACAGGATTGCTGGCTTTTGGGTTGTCTACCGCGTTCCTCGTGGCCCTCATGACCCGGTTGTTCGAGGACCGGTTCCTGTCTTAGAGGATTGGTGCGAAAAGGCGGGCAATCGGTGCCCCGTACCGGATATAAATCGGTTGATCCTCCAGCCTTTTTGTCAATTCATAACTGGAATTGAAATCGTCTTTCAGCATCTCGGCGATAGAGTGTGCGGCACGGTGATCAAAAAACAGGGCCATTGCTTCGAAATTCAACCTGAATGACCGGTTGTCGAGATTTGTCGTACCGACCGCGGCCAAAGTATCATCGACCACGAATACCTTTTGATGCATAAAACCGTCGTCATACCGAAAGATGCGTACGCCACAGTCGCGGATCTCATCGAAATAGGCGAATGCGGCAAGCCAGGGAATCCTGTGGTCGGCCACTTCGGGAACCAGAATGCGCACATCGACACCTCGCATGGCCGCATGTTTGAGCGCGGTCATGATGTCGATATCGGGAACGAAGTACGGCGAGGCAATCCACAGCCGTTCACGTGCTTCAGTGATTGCTGCGAAGAACATCATCGCACCGGTCTCGGTGCGGTCGCCGGGGCCGGTCGCCACGATCAGCGCATTCATGTCCTCGGGTGCGGCAGGGGTCGCCCATGTTAACAGATCGATCAGGTCTTCGTTTCGCGCCCAGTGCCAATCCTCGGCAAAAACCAACTGCAATTGCAGGGCTATGGGGCCGCGGACACGCAGATGAGTATCCCGCCAAGGGCCGAAATCGGTCTCTTGCCCCAGATATTCCACACCCACATTGTGGCCGCCAATGAACCCTGTGTGGCCATCAATCACGACGGTTTTGCGATGGTTACGATAATTGAGCTGAAACCGGAAATTCGGTCCGCGTTGGTCGCGCGGATCAGCAACGTCGATCCCTGCCTTTCGAAGCTTGTCGAAATATCTGCGGGGCAGGCCATAACTTCCGACAGCATCCGTCAGGAAACGGACATGCACCCCCCGCCGGTGCGCAGCGATCAGTTTTTCCTGCAACTCCAGCCCAAGCTCGTCGTCTCTCACGATATAGAACTGAATCAGAACGTATTTTTCTGCGGCGTCGATCGCCTCGAAGATTGCCTGAAAGGTATCTTCCCCGTCAATCAACAGATCGGCGCCATTGCCGCGGGACACCGGCATATGGGCCAGGTCCTCGAAGGGTCGAGGGTTGATGGACATTTCCTTGGGGTCGGGGCTGCTCGCCTCGGCAAAGGCCTTGAGGCCGGCGACAACCCGTTCACTTTCGCGGCGAGCAATGCGGTAGCCCCGAAACCGGTGATGTCCCAGAAACATGTAAAGTGGCAAGCCGGCGAACGGGAAGGACAGAAGGAAAACCACCCAACCCACCGCGCCTTGTGGCGTTCGTGCGGTTTGTGCTGCGCGCACAGCGCAATATACGGCCAAGGCGTAAGCCGCAAAAACGGTGGCAGAGACGATGGCGGTCCACATTGTAATCCGGTCGTTTCAGTAACTTAACAAGGTCAGTGTATTCCTGATCAAGGTCTGAGGCCACAGCAATGATTTTTGAGCCTGAGAGGTTTGTCCGCATGTTTGCCCAGTTTGCAAGTGAAACTCAAAGCCTGCTTCGCAACCCTGCTACCGTTGCCCGAATTGTTTCGCGTATGGGGCCGAAACGCGGCTTATCGCGCAAAGTCGTGCACCAGCTTTCCGGGGGACTGCGCCCCGCCGCCCGTCGCCATGTCAACGCCTGCAGGACCGAAACAGCAGGTTGGGGAAGGCGGTCGGGCACTTCATACCCCGAAAGCGTCGCCCAGACGCCTGTCCACAACCTTGCGACCGACCATGGGTTGTAACCGCCGCCGCCAAGAACAAGTAGGCGATCGGTTAAATCGTTCAGTGCAGTTACGGATCGCCAGTGCGAATTATTGGACAGGGTAAGCCGCGACAGCGGGTCCTCGAATACGGCATCCGCCCCGCACTGCAATACAATTGCATTCGGTTTGAAAGCCGAAATTGCCGGTAGGATCAGGTTGTCTAGGACCAAAGAAAACTCGTCATCGTTAAAACCTTTTGGTACAGGCAAGTTAAATGCTGTGCCGCCGGTATCATCGTTGAGACCGCCGGTGAATGGCCAGCGCCTTTCTTCGTGAACCGAAATAAGCCGGACTTTTTCGGAACCGGCAAAAGCGTCTTGAACTCCGTCACAGTGATGTGCATCGATGTCAACGTAAGCGATGCGTTCCAATCCTGTAGCCAGTAACCTCAGGATCGCAAGAACCGGATCGTTGAGATAGCAAAAGCCTCCAGCCCGGTCGGGAAATCCATGATGGGTGCCGCCTGCCGGATTGAAGACGGCGCCTCTCTCAGCGATCAGTTCCGCCCCCAGCATCGACCCACCGGCAGCCGTGGCGGGGCGCCGGTACATCTCGGGAAAGACCGGGTTCGACATTGTGCCCAATGCATGGCGTTTACGTACGTTGTCGCTCACATATTGCTGGCGTTCCGCATCTTGCAGCGCGGCAATATATTCCGGCGTGTGAAACAGGGTAAGCGCGGCGGGTTTTGCCCTCGGGCTCGTCAAGTATTGCGCTTGGGGCAACCACCCCAAGACCCGGCACAAGTCTATGACCGTCGACACTCTCGGGATGGCCAGCGGGTGGTTTCGTCCATAGGTCGAGTGGCGATAAATTTCCGCCCCTATGAACAGAGAGTCATTCACCGTCGGGGCCGTTATCAACCAATTGACCATCCAGCGACATTAGGATCGCAACAGGCCGCAGCGAAGGTACATGACTAAAGACGATCAGGATGCAGACCGTCAGCGGAACACTCAGAAATGCCCCGATCAGCCCCCAAACCGTTGTCCAGAATGTCAGTGCCAGAATGACCAGAAATGTTGACATGTTCAGTGATCGACCCAGCATTGCCGGGTCCAGGAAATTGCCGATCAGGAACTGCAGTGTTCCGCACCCGAACACGATGATCAGAAACGGTGTGACGGATTCGAACTGCACCAGCGAGGCCAGCGCCGGAAAGATCACCGCGATGATCGAGCCAATTGACGGAATGAAGTTCAGTGCAAAGGTTAAAACGGCCCATGTCTCCGCGTACTCCAACTTGAGAACCTTGAATACCGCATAGCTGATCAGGGCGGTCACGGCGCTGATGAAGGTCTTGACACCCAGGTATTTCTGTAAACTCAAGGAAATCGCATCCATGACCGAAGCCATGTCATCACCAAGCTTTGGGCTTCCAGCCGCAAGTCGGATCTTTTTGCGAAAGGCTAACCGCTCGGCCATCAGGAAGGCGACATAAAGGCTGATCAGAAAGAACTGGTTCAACAGCGAGGTCGCGCTGCCCAGCGCCGTACGGGCCACCAGCGCCATGTCGATGTTGATCAAGTTGTCCCGCACGAAATTTGTCACATCGTTGCCGACGAAACCGGTGATCCGACCGACAGCCACATCAAACTGGTTTTCGTACGCGCCCAGGGTGCGCGCGAACTGTGTGGCCTGGCTGCCAAGGACGTAGACGATTAGGAACAATCCTGCCAGGACGACGGTGATGCCTGAAAGATTTGCCAGCCATACCGGAATGTGAACCCAGGAAACAACTCTGTCGCTGACTGCGATGATCAGGACGTTTACCAACAAAGCCAGCGCCAACGGGATCAGAAACGCCGATCCCGCGTAAAGTGCGAAGACGATCAGCGTCAGGACGATCAGCGTGTCCCTAACCGCAGGCAGGCTGAACCGTATGGACGAAAGGGTGTTGTCGTGTTTGTCCGTCATGTAACTGAAACCCTTGTCGGCCCACTGTTTTGCCCATTCTAAGGGATGTTGCCCATTCTGATACCAGAGTGCAACGTTCCGGATGCCTTGGCAGGGCTGGCAATTCCGGGGTTCAGGCCGCGTGAAAGCCGGGCTAGGGTTTGGTTATGACGGTTTCCTCGAATCTCGCCATCCCACGGCCTGTGCGCGCCCTATGGCTCGCCGGCAAGAGATTTGTCGCAAAGAATGGCTTTGTCATGAGCAGTCATGTTGCGATGTCGCTAATGATGGCGCTGTTTCCGTTTGTGCTGTTCACCGTTGCCCTCGCCGGGAGCCTTTCACAGAATTATATGACCGACGAGTTGATCGAGTTGATGTTCGGGGCCTGGCCTAAAGAGGTGGCTGATCCGATCGAAGCGGAGCTACGCGCCGTGTTGCGCGGCGCAAGCTCGGGTGTCATGACCATTGGCGGCGTTTTGACCATCTATTTTGCGTCAAACGGCGTAAATGCCGTGCGTATCGCGCTGACGCAAGCCTATCACGATGTGGATACGCGCGCGTTTTGGAAATCACGTCTGTTATGCGTGGCACTGGTTATCGGGGGAGGAGCGGCTGTTCTGGGTGCTGCAGCCTTTGAGGTCGTTTTGCCCGCCTACACCAAGCTGGTGACCGAGCGGTTGCCGGGCGAAGCGGTGGAATGGCTGTCCGTCGACCGGCTTGGCTGGATTTTCACCGTTGCGATGCCGGTCGGCATGGTACTCGCCTTTCATGCCTTGTTGCCACCTCACCGCCACAGCTTGATGCAAATCCTGCCCGGAGTGGGGCTGACAATTTTGCTCTGGGCGGCAGGCGGTTGGGGGTTTTCCTTTTATGTCGCGCAGTTCGCCACCTACAGCGCGACTTATGCGGGACTGGCCGGGGCTATGGCAGCATTGATTTTCCTGTACCTTTGCGCTGCCATTCTAATCCTTGGCGCCGAATTCAATGGTGCCCTGATGGATCTGAGCGCTGCACCACGGCGTTAAGTGTGTTATCAGTTCCAAGCCCGAGATCAATGCGCCACATAGCCGTCACAAAAAGGACCTCAAAAAGCCAAATTAGTTTATCAAAAAGAATATGGGTCCGAGTGGACCTGGTTTGTTATTAGGTGATCCATGTTCGAGAAAGAACCTTTGGGCCGGCACGCCCAACTCTTTTCCCTACTCAGATACAATGACTTGTCGGAAAAACCTGAGGCACCATCGGCCGAAGATATGGTCAATGCGGTCAATCAATACCGGCCCAATAAGCCAGATTTAACGAAAAATTCACAAGATAACGACAAAAACCCGTTTCACGCAGTCTGATCGCTAACCGCGAAACCCTGTTGCCACGACAAACTTCTCGGAACTGTCCGAGCGGGAAGAAGGTGGTTTGACATTCGCGACCTTCTCGAACTTCTGCTTGAGCAATTTCTGCAGATCACCCTCGGCTCCACCAGCCAACACCTTGGCGACAAATGTGCCGCCTTCCTCGAGAACGTCGAACGCGAAATGAGCGGCAGTTTCACACAGTGCGATGATCCGCAAATGGTCGGTTTGCTTATGTCCGGACGAGGCGGCAGCCATGTCGGACATGACCACATCCGCTTTGCCGCCCAACCACTCCTTCACCTGTTCATCCGCATCATCGGCCATGAAATCCAATTGATGAATCTCGGCACCCGCGATCGGTTCAACTTCCTGTAGGTCAATACCCAGAACTGTCCCGATCTTTTTGCCGGATTTTTCGCCCAGTGCGTTTACGCGTTTGACGGCGACCTGACACCATCCGCCTGGCGCACAACCAAGGTCGACAACGCGCGCACCCGGTACAAGAAATCGGAACTTGTCGTCCAGTTCCAGGATTTTGAAGGCCGCGCGACCTCGGTATCCTTCGGCCTGCGCCCGTTTGACGTAGGGATCGTTCAACTGGCGCTGCAACCAGCGGGTTGAACTGAGCTTGCGCCCGCGTGCCGTCTTGACCTTGACCTTCAGATCGCGTTGGCCCCGGCCAGAGGTGTTCTTTCCGCTCGGCGTCTTTGCCATTTGACCGATCTCCTGAAACTGTCCGGTCAATATCGGCAAGACGCCCCTGTATCAAGTAAGGGGTGTGACTTTATCTACCAGCGCCAGATCTGACCAAGGTGTCGAAACGCCAAATCCGAGCCAACCGAGACAATTTAGTGCTTGAGAAAGAACTGCGAGGTTATTCTCATTTGGAGAGGTGAAAGATCGTAGCAACTCCAGGGCATCTGCAGCTTGATCTTTCGGTACGCAAATCGGAACACCTCCAAATGACAGCGCATAGTGCGGTAGTAATACCGTGGTATGAAAGCCGGGGCAAAAAACATCAAACCCGGCGGCTTCCAATACGCAAATCGTAGTCGCAACGGTCGCCATACGATAGGCGCTGGCTACACGCACGAGTTTCATAGTTGTTTCTTAGAACGGCCCATCTTCCAGCACGCCATCCGCGCTCATCTGTGCATAAAGCAGCCCTTCCCGCAGTCCACGATCTGCGACCGACAGCCGGTCAGTGGGCCAACAGCGCAACAACGCCTGCAAAATGGCCGAACCCGACATGATCAGCGCCTGCCGGTCCTCGCCAATGCGGGGATCGCGGCGGCGACCTTCCGGACCGAGATCAAGGTAGCCGCGAATGACCTTGTCGATTTGATCCGATGTCATACGAAGGCCATCCACCTTAGTTCGGTCATATCGCTTGAGGCCAAGATGCGAAGCCGCAACCGTCGTCACGGTTCCGCTGGTTCCGACGATCTGAAACCCCGCCCGCGCTTGTACGTCTTTGTAAGGGGCAAAATCGGCGAGGTTTTCTTCAAAAAACCAGCTCATCAGCGCAAAACGGGCGGCGTCGTCCTCAACATCGTGAAACTGGTCGCGCAGCGTGGCGACACCCAGCGGCACGCTGATCCAATCCACTACCTTGGCGGCGGGAAAGGGGCTTTCGGGTGGATGAAATCCAGCATGCAGTCTCATGATCGCCGCAGGCCGGTCGCGGCGTGGAACCGAAGAGATATCGATCCAGACCAACTCGGTTGATCCGCCTCCGATATCGACCACCAAAAGTTGCTCAGTCTTGGTCGACACCAGCGGCGCGCAGGAGATCACGGCGAGCCGGGCTTCCTCCTCGGGTTGGATGATTTCAAGTGTCAATCCGGTCTCGCGCTTGACTTGACGGATGAATTCCCGCGAGTTCTTGGCACGACGGCAGGCTTCGGTCGCCACCAACCGCATCCGGTTGACCTTGTTGCGTTTGAGCTTTTGCTGGCAGATGCGAAGGGCCTGAACCGTGCGGGACATCGATGAACGCGACAACCTACCTGTCCGTTCCAGCCCGGCGCCCAGTTGAACAGACTTTGAGAAACTGTCCACCACATGAAAACCGCTGCCCTTGGGTTGGGCAATCAGCATGCGGCAACTATTTGTACCCAGATCCAGCGCGGCATACAGCGCATCAGGATCGGGCCTGCTAGGCGCGGGGCTTTCGACCGCTTTCGGGAACGCGCCCGCACCTTTGGGACGCTTGGGCGCCATGACTACACGCCCTCCGATTTCGAGTTACCTCGACCATATGGCGGGCCTTGGCGCGGCGCAAGCGGCTCATGAAGGTCATGAGAATTTTGATACGCGGCAGCGGTAGAATCCCTACAGGCTCCTACCGTATCCTTGGGTATGCGAAAAGGTCGCTGCAAATGCTGCAGGTGTCGAAATCCGACCGACTTTGGCGCAGATTGGAGTTTAGAACCGCCTCACCAGGTCAGGAGGAATCATTCGGTATGCCCGAAGTTACCATCGTTTATTGGCGCGACATCCCCGCCCAAGTCATCGTGGGGAAGGGGCGGCGCGGAGCTAAAAAGCAACTGGCCGAGCGCTTCGAGCAGGCGATCGATCGTGCCGCGATGAAGGTCGGAGCACAGGATACCGATGCCTATCTTGCGGAATGGCGCAAAGCCGCCCCGTTCGAGGTCGAAGGCGATCCGGTTGACGTTGCCGAGGCCGAGGCCAGGCGTCTGGAAGCTGAATACGATCAGGACCGGATCAAGACCCTGATTGCAAATGACGGTTGGGCATAAGCCCGAAACTCTTTATGGGAGGCCAAGATGGCTTTGCTGAACTTCAAGAAACGTGATGTGGCCGAGAAAGCCCCGGTAAACCCGACCGTCGAAGCCTTTTTGCAGGGCTATTCGATTGAGGTGATGCCGAGGACCGCTGAAAAGGTCGAGGATTTCCGCGCGCTGTTGCCCCAGGGCACTCGCGTCTATATCGCCCATATCGAGGGTACTCCGATTGCCGAAATGGTCAAGACCGCCAAAAGGATCGCGGCCGAAGGCTATCCGGTTATGCCCCACTTCCCGGCCCGCATCATCAAGGATGCGGCGACGCTGGAAAACTGGATTTCAATGTATCAGGGCGAGGCCGGCGTTGATCAGGCATTGTTGCTGGCTGGCGGTGTCGAAAAGCCCCATGGTGAATTCGACAGCTCGATGCAGTTGATGGAAACCGGCCTGTTTGACAAAGCTGGTTTCAAGCGCCTGCACGTTGCCGGACACCCCGAAGGAAACAAGGACATCGACCCCGACGGTTCACGCAAGAACGTCGACGCGGCGCTGCAGTGGAAACAGCAGTTCAGCGAGCGCACCGACGCCGAAATGGCGTTGGCGACCCAGTTCGCCTTTGACCCCAAGCCGATCATCGCCTGGGCAAACGCACTGAAAGAGGCAGGTGTCAACCTGCCGATCCACATCGGCATTGCAGGTCCCGCTAAGCTGCAAACGCTGATCAAGTTCGCCATCGCCTGCGGTGTTGGCCCGTCACTAAAGGTGCTTCAGAAGCGCGCCATGGACGTGTCCAAGCTGCTGCTGCCTTACGAGCCCAACGACGTGATCACCGCACTGGCCGAGCACAAGGCAGCCAATCCGGATTTCAACATCACCAACGTGCACTTCTTCCCGCTTGGCGGCATCAAGACCAACGCCAACTGGGCCATTGAAAACGGCGGCGCTTCGGCAAAGCCCGCAAACTCCTAAGGATCGGACATGACCCGTACAGTCGTAGAATCAAAAACAAAAACAGCCATCCTGGGTTTCGACGAACCGTTCTGCGTGATCGGTGAGCGGATCAACCCCACCGGCCGCAAGAAACTGGCTGCCGAACTGGAAGCGGGCGATTTTTCGACCGTTGAAAAAGACGCGCTGGCGCAAGTTGCCGCCGGGGCCACGGTGCTCGATATCAATGCGGGTGTGGTATACAACTCGAACCCCAACCCGAACGAGACGGAACCGCCGCTGATGACCCGGATCGTCGAGCTGGTTCAGGGCCTGGTCGACGTTCCGCTCTGCATCGACTCGTCGGTGCCCGGCGCGCTAGAGGCCGGGCTTGCGGCCGCCGAAGGCCGTCCGTTGCTGAACTCGGTCACTGGCGAGGAAGAGCGTCTGGAACTGGTTCTGCCGCTGGTCAAGAAATACAACGTGCCGGTTGTTGCGATCTCCAACGACGACACCGGTATCTCGGAAAACCCGGACGTGCGTTTCGACGTGGCCAAGAAGATCGTTCAGCGTGCCGCGGATTTCGGCATTCCTGCACACGACATTGTCGTGGACCCGCTGGTCATGCCAATCGGCGCGATGGCAACCGCAGGCCAACAGGTATTTGCACTGGTCCGCCGCCTGCGCGAAGAATTGGGCGTAAACACCACTTGTGGCGCCTCAAACATCTCGTTCGGTCTTCCCAACCGTCACGGCATCAACAATGCCTTCCTGCCGATGGCAATGGGTGCCGGCATGACCTCAGCGATCATGAACCCGGTCGCATTGCCAATTACGCAAAAGGCAATTGCCGCCAAGAAAGAAGAAGTTGCCGCCGCTGGCATCATCCTTCCCGAAGGCATGGATGACGAAACCTTTGTCACGATGTTTGGCCTGGGTTCGACACTGCCGCGCGCGGGCAAGGAGATGGAGGCCATCCGCGCCGCAAATCTGCTGACCAACAACGACCCGCACGGTTCCGAATGGATCCGGTTCAACAAGGCGCCTGACGCTGCAGGTTCCGAAGGTGAAGGCCGTGGCCGTCGTGGTGGCGGTGGCCGCCGCCGCCGGGCATAATCCAAGTCAAGTTTGAAAAAGAAGGTCGGGCCATTTGCCCGGCCTTTTCGTTTGCTGTCACGAACTTTTGAAAAGCCTAGGTTGACGTTCCAGTACTGGAAGTTGGCAAAAGCGAGGTGAATCAGCAAAAGCGGATACTTGGAATGAACAAAAACATGCTGGGCTTGACTGGCTTGCTCGTAGTCGGGGCAGGGGCCTTGTATTTTTCAATGTCTGGCGGAAAGCCTGCGGCAATTGGCGAGTCCTCAGGTGGAACCGTTGCGCTTGCGCAAGTGTCGGTACCCGCCGATCTCACCGAAAAGGCCTTGGTGGGAAAAGTCGCCTTCGAAGCCAAATGCGCTATGTGCCATGGCGTGAATGCTGCAGGTGTTGATGGATCGGGACCGCCACTGGTTCACAAGATCTATGAACCGGGCCACCATTCCGACCAGGCTTTCTTTGTGGCTGTCGCGAACGGCGTCCGCTCGCATCATTGGCGGTTTGGAAACATGCCTCCGGTCGATGGCCTGACGCACGGTGACGTCAAAGGGATCGTTTCCTATGTTAGGGAACTGCAACGGGAAAACGGTATCTGATCACGGCGGAAATACTGACGAGCCGGAAGATGAATTTGAAAGGGAGAAACAATGAAACGGGTTTTGCTGTTACCTGCTCTGGCGGCTCTCATTGGCTGGCAAGCCGGTGAAACAAATGCGGGCGGTTCGCATTCGGGCGGACATGGGCACGGTGGCCACCACGATGCAGTCAACATTGGGACGCCAGGAAAAGCGGCTGACGTCGACCGTACCGTAAATATCGCGATGAGTGAAATGAGGTTCGAACCAAATAACCTTTCGATCAAATCCGGCGAAACCGTTCGGTTTGTTGTCACCAACACCGGCGAATTTGTGCATGAATTCAACATTGGGACGGCCGCGATGCACCAGGCCCATATGTCGGAAATGCTGGAAATGATGGAAACAGGCGCCTTGGAGGCAGACAGGATCAATCACGACGTGATGCGTACAACCGGCATGGCCCATGACGACGGGAACAGCCTTTTATTGGAACCCGGTGAGACAGCAGAACTGATCTGGACTTTTTCCGGTGATGCCGATCTGGAACTGTCCTGCAACGTACCGGGCCACCGGGAAGGCGGCATGCGCGGTACCCTCAAAATGGGACACCACGACCATTCGTAACGGCCGGTGCCGCGGAAATCAGGATTGGGTCGCGAATTGCAAAAGTCTGTCTGGCAAACAATCCTACCCGTGTCCCTGCTGGGCATTCTCGCGCTGGTGGGGATATTCCTGGTTTTTCTGCTGGATGCGAAACGAGCGCCGACAGGCGACATCGCGAAGGGCGCACCGCTTTACGCCGAGTTCTGTGCCCCGTGTCACGGGGCGAATTTGAAAGGCGAGGCAGACTGGCAGACACCCAACGATGATGGGAGCCTGCGTGCGCCCCCCCACGACCACACAGGTCATACGTGGCACCACGGCGATGGGATGCTGTTCGACTATGTCAAAAAGGGTGGACAGGCGATCCTGAAAGAAATGGGCATCAAAGGGGTGAAAAGTGCAATGCCGGGTTTTGGCGATACGCTGACGGATACCGACATAGCGAACGTTCTGATGTTCATCAAATCTAACTGGTCGGACAAGGAACGCGACTACCAAAAACTCCGTACACAAGAAGAGGAACTTTCGACCTCTGGCAAGTGAGGTTCTTTCCTCTACGCCGAAATGACAGGGTTTTTGTCCGCGGCGCTATTGACCTTCCAGTAACTGGAACTCTTATCTGTTTCACCAGCAAAGCCACTGGTGATGAATATGACTCGAAACATTCGCCTCCTAATAAACGGAATGAATTGCGCGTCGTGCGTCAGGCGCGTCGAAAATGCCCTGACTGAGCTTCCCGGCGTTCATTCCGCCTCGATCAATCTCGCAAACGCTTCGGCGCAGGTCGAATATGACGACGCCGTGTTTGTCGGTGATCTGGTGGCTGGCTTGAACAGCGCTGGTTATCCGGCAATAACGGACGAAACCACGTTAGAAATCAGCGGCATGTCCTGCGCTTCCTGCGTCGGGCGTGTAGAAAGCGCCTTGAAGGCCGGCGACGGTATATTGGATGCGTCGGTCAATCTTGCCAACGAAACCGCAACCATTCGCTACGCGGTCGGGGCGACGACTCCGGCGGCAATCGCAGAAATCTCCTCGTCCGCCGGATACCCGGCGTCAGTACGCGCGGGCCAAACTGCTGCAGTCGATCAGCAAAAACAGGATGAAATCCGGATATTGGCGCAGCGCACCTTGCTGGCAGCCGTCCTCGCCTTGCCTGTTTTCCTGATCGAGATGGGAAGCCACATTATTCCCGGTCTACATCACCTGATCGCAAATACGATCGGACATCAGAACAGCTACTACCTGCAGTTCTTGTTGACATCCATGGTGTTGTTTGGCCCCGGCTTTCAGTTTTATGCCAAAGGCTTCCCGGCGCTTGTTAGACGCGCTCCCGACATGAATTCTCTGGTCGCGCTGGGAACATCGGCGGCTTATGGTTTTTCTGTCGTGGCGACCTTTGCTCCGGGTATACTTCCCAGAGGAACCGCAAACGTCTATTTCGAATCCGCTGCAGTAATCGTGGTTCTGATCCTCTTTGGCCGGTTTCTCGAAGCGCGCGCAAAAGGTCGGACCGGTGACGCAATACGCAAGCTGGTTGGCCTACAGCCCAAAACCGCACTGGTCGAAGAGAACGGTGAAGCAGTCGAGCGCGCTATCGAGGATATTGGCGTCGGGGACGTGATCCGTGTTCGTCCTGGTGAAAAAATCGCTGTGGATGGGCATGTGTTGACGGGTTCGTCCTATGTTGACGAAAGCATGATTTCCGGTGAGCCGGTGCCGGTCGAAAAGAAGAAGGGAACGATGGTTGTCGCCGGCACCGTGAACGGCAATGGCACCTTGACATTTCGGGCCGAGAAAGTCGGCTCGGACACTATGCTTGCTCAAATCATCAATCTGGTGCAGCAGGCGCAAGGGGCAAAACTGCCCATTCAGAGCGCGGTGGACAGGATAACCGCCTGGTTCGTTCCCGCAGTTTTGGCCGCTGCGGCCCTGACAGTCACGGTCTGGCTGTTATTCGGACCCGATCCGGCGCTAAGCCTGGCCCTTGTGACCGGTGTCGCGGTGCTGATCATCGCCTGTCCCTGTGCGATGGGGCTGGCCACGCCGACCTCGATCATGGTCGGGACCGGACGAGCTGCAGAAATGGGCGTCCTGTTCCGCCGGGGCGACGCGCTACAACTTCTCAAGGATGTCGGCATTGTGGCCTTTGACAAGACCGGAACATTGACCCAGGGCCGCCCGGAACTGACCGACCTGATAACGGTACAAGGGTTCTCAGAACAAGAGATTCTGGGCCTTGTCGCCTCGGTCGAGGCCAAGTCGGAGCATCCCGTCGCCGAAGCCATTGTGCGCGCGGCCGAAACACAAAAAGCCCCCATGACGGCCATGGACAGCTTCACGGCGATCCCGGGCTATGGCGTTCGCGCCTGTGTCGAAGGGCGCGATGTTCTTGTCGGTGCCGATCGCCTCATGTCACGCGAAAACGTGGATCTCGGGACTCTGGCCGACTTGCGTTCGGATCTTGCCAGCAAGGGAAAATCCCCTTTCTACGCTTCAGTCGATGGCCGTATTGCTGCCGTTCTGGCAGTGGCCGACCCGATCAAATCGACGACACCAGATGTTCTTCGCTCCCTTCACGCAATGGGGTTGAAGACCGCCATGATCACCGGTGACAACGCGGGTACTGCTCAGGCCATAGCCGATGTTCTGGGCATCGATCACGTGGTGGCCGAGGTTTTGCCAGAAGGAAAGGTAGCTGCACTGGAAGGTTTGAGAACCAGTGGCGACAAACTGGCGTTCATTGGTGACGGGATCAACGATGCCCCCGCGCTGGCCGCGGCCGACGTGGGCATCGCGGTTGGAACTGGCACCGATGTGGCAATCGAAGCTGCTGACGTTGTGCTGATTTCCGGCGATTTGATCGGTTCGGTCAACGCCTTCGACATAAGCCGGAAAACTATGCGTAACATCCATCAGAACCTGTTCTGGGCCTTTGGGTATAACGTCGTGCTGATCCCCGTGGCCGCAGGTATTCTCTACCCCTTTGGTGGACCGCTCTTGTCGCCGATGTTGGCCGCTGGCGCGATGGCTCTGTCCAGTGTCTTTGTTCTGTCCAACGCATTGCGGCTCAGATGGGTTCGACCTGCGACGGGCAGGGGTGCTGCAACCGAAAAGAACGGCAAGACGGCGTTACACGCCGCACCAGCGGAATAACGAGGAGAGACCATGAATATCGGTGATGTTGCGACCCGCTCCGGGCTTCCGGCAAAAACGATCCGCTACTACGAAGACATCGGGCTGATTTCTCCTAAGCGCGGACAAAACGGATACCGCCGTTTTTGCGAGACGGACCTTCACAAACTCGCGTTCATCGGCCGTGCCCGGTCTTTGGGCTTCACCATCGAGAACTGTCGCCACCTGCTGGCGCTTTACGAGGACAAGGACCGCGCCAGCGCAGATGTAAAACGAATTGCCAAGCGCAACCTGAAAGAGATTGCCGAAAAGATCGCGGGCCTGAAAGCGATGGAGGCTACTCTCTCGCATCTGATCGCCGAATGCGCCGGCGATGACCGCCCTGATTGCCCAATTCTCGAAGACCTCGGGCGAAGCCGATCTGCATTGTTCGAGTGAGCGCTTGAGCAAAGTCATGGAAAGAAGCCGAGAAGCCGGAGTATTGGGCAACAGGTACCCGGCAAGAGAACCCCGAAAGGCCGATTATCCGGAAAGGACCCGACATGCCAACAATGAACCGCCGTGCTTTTGTTGCCGGAATTTGTGTTTTTCCAATTGCCCATGCAGGTCAGGCGCTGGCTCTGGCCCCAACGACCGTGCACGTTCTGAAGGACCCCAATTGCGGCTGTTGCGGCGCGTGGATCGGGATCATGAAACGGGAAGGTTTCTCGGTAAGCGTCGAAGACGCGTCATGGGACGACCTTTATGCATACAAGATCGCGAACGGCATCCCTGATCAGATGACGTCCTGCCACACTGCGACTGTTGATGGGTATGTGATCGAAGGGCACGTACCGCCCGAAGATATCCGGCGACTCCTTGCTGACCGCCCCGACGCCATCGGTCTTTCGGTTCCGGGAATGCCCTACGGCTCGCCAGGAATGGGGCCTGAAGGTGAGCGTGAAGCCTATGATGTGTATCTGGTCCACCGTGACGGGCGCACGCAAATCTTCACCAGCTACCCCGCAGCCTGAGGCTTTCACAAATACCAGAACATGCGGAGTGGCCGTCCTCGCGGCCGCTTTCGGGATACCCGGAAACGCAGTGCGCCTCTAGTCCAGCCAACAATTCAACGAATATCGCAAAATGGCGGAGAGACAGGGATTCGAACCCTGGGTGGGCTTGCACCCACAACGGTTTTCGAGACCGCCCCGTTCGACCACTCCGGCACCTCTCCGCGGGGGTCTGTGAGGGGGGGATTTAGTAGTGATCGCGCAGGGGTGCAAGCGGAAATTTCTGCTTTTTGGTCAGAGACGGTTTTTCCATTGCTCATGGTTGGATTTCACATAGGCTAGGAGGCATGAAATCAGTGTTTCGCCTTTGTGCCCCGTTGTTGGTGTTTGTCGCCGTGTTGGCGATGTCAGCACCAGTTTCCGTTCGTGCCGCTGATCGGGACAGGATCGAAGCATTCCTGACGACTACTGGATTCGACGTGGCACTTGACAGCATCGCCCTTGCGTCATCATCGGCTCCCGAAATGCTTGGCGTCGACGCGGGTTCATTTGGGACCCAGTGGGAAGAACTCACCGAAGAAGTGTTCGACACCGGGATTATGCACGAGACCGCGGTGCAAATCCTGGAACAGACGCTTTCCAACGATGCACTCAACCACGCGGTCGAGTTTTATGCCTCGGATCTTGGGCAAAGGCTGGTCGAAGCAGAAAATGCATCGCACATGATAGAAGATGACGAGGTCAAAGAACTGGAAGGGCAAGCGATTGTTGCCGATCTGGTCAAGCAGGGCGCGCGGCGTGTGGAAAGCCTCAAGCGGATGAACCGCGCGGTCGATACCAGCGACACCGCCTTGCGCGCACTGCAGGAAATCCAGCTCAGGTTCCTGTTGGCTGCCAGTGCCGCAGGCGTGATTGACCTGGCGCTCGATGCCGATGAGCTTCTGGCCATGCTGAAACGGAACGAAGGGGCCATGCGCAGCGCGCTGCAACTCTCCGCCTTGGCCGGAGCGGCTTATACCTACAAGGATTTCTCCGACACCGAAGTCGACATCTATGTCGAGGCGCTTGAACAACCGCTTATGCAGGAGGTGTATGAACTCCTGAATGCCGTGCAATACGAAATCATGGCAGGCCGGTTTGAGGTGTTGGCCGCGCGGATGGCGGATCTTCAACCTGCACAGGATATCTGATGCGTTTAATTGCAGCTCTGTTCTTTCTCCTGTCCTTCGTTTCTGCCGCCTGTGCCGCGGACGAAAACCTGGACAGGCTTGCAGAAGCCCTCAGGCTGAACGAGGTGGTCGCGATCCTTCGTGAAGAAGGGCTGGCATATGGTCAAAGCCTCGACGAAGAGATGCTCGGCGGCGAGGGTGGCTTGCCGTTTCAGCAACAGGTGAACAAGACCTATTCCATCGAGAAGATGGCCAACGATCTGAAAAACGCGCTGGGTCGCAACATGACGGCCGAGCATCTCGTGCAGGCGACCGTGTTCTTCGACAGTGATCTCGGCCAAAAAATCATCGCACTGGAGAATTCGGCCCGCCGCGCCTATCTTGATCCCGCCATCGAGGACTATGCGCGCTCAATCTATGAAGACCTGGACGACAATGATCCTCGGCTCCGGTTGATCCGTGAATATATCAGGGTAAATGATCTGATAGAGCAAAACGTGCGCGGTTCGTTCAGTTCGGATCTGCATTTTTTTCGCGGTTTTGCCGAAGGGCAGGATGCACCGGTAGACGACGGCGCCATATTGTCGGAATTGTTGGAACAGCAAGACGATGCGATAGAAGAGACAACCGTGTGGCTCTACGGATTCCTGCTGATGGCCTACCAGCCGCTCACCGACGCGCAAATTCGCGAAAACATCGCCTTTTCACAGACCAATGCTGGTCGCGCTCTGAATGAGGCTTTCTTTTCCGGGTTCGCGGACATGTATGATCGTATTTCCTTTGATCTGGGAATGGCCGTGGCACGCGCCATGATGGCAACAGAACTCTAGTTCCGAAATTCGGTTGACAATCATCTGAAATGCTCCGATAAGCGCGCATCCCGGCCGGATCGCCCGCGCCGGGTATCGTTATTATTTGGCCCGGGACAACTCCCCAAGGGTCTCAATCCGCCCGGCAAGGGCGCGCTGTTCGAGGTGGCAAGAGCCATGAACACCCAGGCAACTGGGGACCACAGAACGCGGCAACGAAAAGGAAAGACGCATGTTTGCGGTCCTCAAGACTGGCGGCAAGCAGTACAAGGTTCAGGCGGGCGATGTGCTCCGCGTTGAGAAACTGGCTGCTGACGCAGGTGAAAAAGTTCAATTCAACGACGTTTTGATGCTGGGTGGTGACGCGCCGGTCGTCGGTGCGCCTTTTGTCGAAGGTGCAGCCGTTCAGGCCGAAGTGATCGAACAGGTCAAAGGTGACAAGGTCATCAATTTCGTCAAACGCCGTCGTAAGCACAGTTCCAAGCGAACCAAGGGCCACCGTCAAAAGCTGACTCTTGTCAAGATCATCGACATCCTCGCATCGGGCGCGGACAAATCGGGCGTCAAGGCCGCGACCGGTTCTGTGCCTGCAGGCGCTGCGGCACCCGCAGCCAAGCCCGCCGGGAAAGCTGCGGCACCGGCCGCTACCGCTGCCGACGACCTGACTCAGCTGACTGGTGTAGGCCCCGCCGCCGCCAAGAAGCTGGCCGATGCTGGCATCGACAGCTTTGCTGCTCTGGCCGCCTTGTCGGACGAGCAGATTGCTGCTATCGAGACGGTCAAAGTGAAACCCGAATGGGTTGAGCAAGCCAAAGAGCTGGCTAAAGGCTAAGGAGAGAGAGAATGGCACATAAAAAAGCTGGCGGTTCCTCCCGTAACGGTCGCGACTCTGCAGGTCGTCGCCTTGGCGTGAAACTTTATGGCGGTCAGGCCGCTGTCGCAGGCAACATCATCGTGCGCCAGCGCGGCACCAAGTTCTGGCCGGGCGAAGGCGTCGGTATCGGCAAGGATCACACCATCTTTGCAACCGTCGACGGCGCCGTGAAGTTCCACAAGGGGCTCAAGAACCGCACCTTTATTTCGGTCCTGCCAGTGGCGGAGGCCGCAGAGTAAGCCGAGACCCAAGAAGGTTAAGAGAAAATTCATGGGGGACCGGCAGAACATGCCGGTCCCCTTTCTCGTTTTCACCAACTGTTGAAGAACAAACCCGATGCCTGTCGCAACGACCAGTTTCCTGATTTTTGCCGCCTCCCAGGTCGGCACACCGGGTCCGGCCAACATGGCCCTGCTCGGGACAGGTGCGCGCTATGGGTTTCGGGCGGCCTTGCCCTTTGTTGCGGGGGTGGTGGTGGGCAAACAGCTGATCATCTGGCCGGTCGGTTTCGGGCTAATGGAATTGGCAGGGCAGGCGCCGGGCGTTTTCACCGTGCTGAAATACGCCTCTGCAGCCTATATTTTCTGGCTTGCCTGGAAAATCGCCAATCTTAGGCTTGCTCCGGGTCAGGCACAGGATACCGCGCCGGGTTTTTGGGCCGGGTTGGTGGTTCATCCACTTAATCCCAAGGCCTGGGCGATGATCGTGGCCGGGTTTACCGGCTTTGTCGCTGTAGGAACGTCATCGTTCGAGGCCACGCTTACGATCGCTCTCTGCCTGTTGAGCAGCCAATTGCTGCTGCATCCGATCTGGACGCTTGCCGGGGATCGGATCGCCCATACGGTTGCAGGAACCGGGTCCGAGAAATATCTGATGAGGATGTTGGCGGGACTGACCGTCGCATCTGTCTTGTTTGTGTTGTTCGGAGGAGGAGCGCACATATGAAACTTGAAACAATAATAAATCAGCCGGTCATTGAAACCGAGCGGTTCGATCTGCGCCCGTTACGCCGGTCGGATATGGGGTTGATCGAGCACTATACCAGTGACGAGCGTGTGGCGCGCATGACAACCTCCATCCCGCACCCGGTACCGCCGGGTTCGGTCGAGGCGTTCGTCACCCGCGCCATGGCCGATGACCGCACCGAAGACGTCTGGACGATGGACGCAACCAAGGATGGAGGGCCGGAACTGATCGGCCTGATCTCTCTTGAAAAGATGGATCGCAATCAGTCCGAGGTTGGATATTGGGTCGCGCCGATCTACTGGAACACAGGCGTCGCCTCTATGGCCGTCGAAGCGCTGGTTAATGAGAATCCGCTGGGCAACCGCACGATGTTTGCCAGCGTGTTTCAAGACAACCCCGCCTCGGCGCGTGTCTTGACACATTGCGGTTTCCAGTATCTAGGCGATGCCGAAACCTTTTCGCTGGCACGCAATGCGAATGTGCCCACTTGGACGTATAGCCGAAAACTCTGACATGTGCCCGATTGGGCCTTTGCACTAGGAAGACACTATGAAATTTCTCGATCTCGCAAAGGTCTATATCCGGTCCGGGGCCGGAGGCGGCGGTTGCGTCAGCTTCCGGCGCGAAAAGTTCATCGAGTTCGGCGGCCCGGATGGCGGTGACGGCGGCAAAGGAGGCTCTGTCTGGGTAGAAGCGGTCGAAGGGCTGAACACTCTGATCGACTTTCGTTATCAACAGCATTTTTTTGCCAAGAACGGACAACCGGGGCGCGGCCGTCAACAAACCGGCAAGGATGGCGATGATATCGTTCTGCGCGTTCCGGTCGGCACCGAGATTCTGGATGAGGATCAGGAAACCGTTCTGGCTGACCTGACCGAAGTTGGTGAGCGCGTGCTTCTGGCACGCGGCGGGAATGGTGGGTTCGGTAACCTGCATTTCAAATCGGCCACCAATCAGGCGCCGCGTCGGGCAAACCCCGGACAAGACGGTATTGATCGCACGATCTGGCTGCGGCTCAAACTGATTGCCGACGTCGGGCTGCTGGGAATGCCGAATGCCGGCAAGTCGACGTTTTTGGCGGCAACATCGAACGCGCGCCCAAAGATCGCCGACTATCCCTTTACCACGCTGCACCCCAATCTCGGCGTTGTCGGTGTCGACAATGTGGAATTTGTCGTGGCCGACATCCCCGGCC
>NZ_JBXWSF010000070.1:0-21605 GCF_059613285.1 Ruegeria sp. BHSB058
AAACCATTGTGAAAAATTGATAAAAACGATCAAACAATAAAACAAACCTATACATCCAAACAAAATCAAACCCATGGGATACAGCCAACTCAAAGCATTCCACAACGTCGCAGTCCTGAAGAGTTTCTCCAGGGCTGCGGAAGCGATGCTACTGACCCAACCGGCAGTGTCGGAACAAGTGAGAAAACTGGAGCAGCACCACGACGTTCTGCTGTTTCACCGGGAGAAAAAGAAGGTCTGGCTGACCGAGGCCGGAGAGAAACTGTATCGCCTGACCAAGCAGTTCTTCGAGATCGAACAGGAAATCGAGGATTTCCTGTCGGAATCCAGTCAGGCAGTGACCGGTGAATTGCGCATCATCGCGGATTCAGCGCACCACGTCACTGCCATCCTGCGCCGGTTCCAGAAGCGGTACCCGGATATCACGATCTCGCTTCGGGTTGGAAACTCGGAAGAGATACTGGATGAACTGCGCAGTTACGACGCGGAAATCGGAGTCATCGGCAATCCTTCCCCTGGGCGTGATGTCGAAATCCTCAATCTTTCGACAACCGAGATCGTCGCGTTTGCCGCCTGCGATCTTTTGCCAGATGAGAAAACCACGCTGACGATCAAGGAACTTGCCGAGTTTCCCCTGATCTATCGCGAGCAGGGTTCCAAAACGCGGCAGAAGTTGGAAGAGACCGCCGCAGCACAAGGTGTGTCGCTGCACCCATCAATCGTGGCCGAGGGGCGGGAGGCAGTTCGCGAAGTCGTCGCCTCAGGCGCAGGTATCGGATTTGTATCCCTTGCGGAGTTTGGCAATGACGAACGTGTCCGGCCGTTGCGCCTGGTAGGAGCGGATATCGAGATGAGCGAGACACTCGTGTGCCTCAAACAACGGCAGGATGTGAAAATAATCCGGGCATTTATGGCTGTTGCGCACGAAGTCATCAGGGAAACGAACGCCTCTGCCCAATACTGAAACTGTCGAAGGCGGTCACATCTATCGGCTGCGCCAGGCCTGCGTTCGCCGCAATATGCCCCTGGACGCCATCTGGTGAATGATGCGCGCCGCCGCGTTGGTGTAGAATATCATCATACCCATCGCCGCTGCCGGGGCGATGTCTCCTGCGTCATCCATATTGAGCACCGCAATCGAAGCAAGTGACGTTTTCGGAGAATACAGGAACACGACTGCAGACACCGTCGTCATCGCGTTGACGAAGAGGTAGATCGAAATATCCAACACAGCCGGCAAGCAAACGGGAACAGTCACCCGTGCAAAAAGCTTCATTGTCGGCTGTTTCAAAGATGCGGAAACGGATTCGAACTCCCGATCCATCTGTTTCAACGCGGTAACAGCCGTAAGATGCGAAACAGTATAAAAGTGTGTCACCGAGCAGATGACCAAAATCGCCATTGTCCCGTAAATTGTGTTCAAGGGGTTTGAAGGATTGTTGAAGAAGAAGATATAGGACAGACCCAGAACCATACCGGGGATCGCCATCGGCAGCATGGCGAACATCTGAAACAGGGATCGACCCGTTCTGAACCCGTTGGATTTTTCAACCAGATAGGCGCCAAAAAACACGATCACGGTGCCAAAGAAAGCTGTCAGCAGCGCCATTCTGATCGAATTGAAATACGAGGCCCAGCCGCCGCCATCCATCCTGTTGAACTGATAGTTTTTAACGCTGAGGCTGAGGTCGTAAGGCCAGAACTTGATCAGGGCCGCGAATTGACAAACCGCCAATAGCCCGATGATGAACAGCCCGATCAGGCAACAATAGCCCAACATCAGACGATCCATTCCGGGACTCGGAGACGGCTGATACGGCACGGATCTGGCCGAGAGTAGCGCCACCTGTTTTGATTGCACCATTCGATCGATTGCAAAGGCCAGAATTGCCGGAATGACAAGTACAACCGACACCACGGCCCCCATTTCAAAGTTTTGTTGGCCGATCACCTGTTTATAGATGTCGACCGCCAGAACGTTGAACTGTCCCCCAATCACCTTGGGCAGGCCGAAATCGGTGATCACCAGGTTGAAGACCACGAACGTCGCCGAGATCAGACCATATCGCGCACCGGGAATGGTTACGGTCCAAAAAGTGCGCCACGGGGTCGCCCGCAAGCTGACCGCGGCTTCGTAGAGGCGCGCATCAGAGATGGCGAGTGCGGTGGAGATGATAAGAAAGGCATGTGGAAAAGTGAAAAACACCGATCCGATAACGATGCCAATGGGCCCATAGATACTAGCCCCAAACAATACCTCCTTGATCATTCCCTGGTTGCCGAAGAGATATACCAAGGCAATCCCAGGCAGAAGTGACGGGACAAGGATCGGCGCCATCGCAATCAGCCGGAATACACCTTTGAAGCGCATGCAGCTTCGGTTCAGAGCATAGGCAAACCAAAAGGCAAGCGACACGGTTACGACGGTACTGACGACAGAGATCCACAAGGAATTCTTGATCGAATTGAACAGGGCGGGTGTCGAGAAATAGTTGACGAAGTTGCCGACCCCCGTCGATTTCACCGGACGAAGTTGGACCCTCCGGAATGTATTGGAATCCAGCGTGATCCAGTCCGTGCCTTCCTTGAGTGTCGAACCGACAAGGAACCGTCCCGTATCCGTAGTATTGCGCACTTGGTACATGACCGGACTGCGGAAACTGAAATCGGGAAAAAACTCTGTCACGCCCACACGCCCATCTGACCCGGTGACCAGATCGGTGTCGCTGTAAACGTCAAGCTGCGTATTCAGGTCAGCCGCATTCAATATCGTTCCATCAAAAACACCGCTTTCGTCACTGACCTGGAACTCGTATTGGGACAACTCGACCCGATAAGTTGAAAAGGACTTGGACAGCATCGCATAGAGCGGAAAGGCCAGAGTCACGACAAGGTAAAGTGCGATGACCATCATGCTGGCGCGCATGATGATGTCGTCCCTGCTCAGCTTTCCTTTGACATTCGGACCTGGCGGCAGGGATTGCGTATCAGGGGAGGATAGGGCCATCAATCAACCTCCGAAGTATCAAAGGCCATCAACCGGCTTTCCGGGAGTTCGATCACCATCGCTTTCCCCTCGCCCAGTTCGAGGCGGCGCACGGCGTTGATCGAAAAATCGGCAATCAACTCGGCGCCCCCGAACCGTTGATTGTGGACCCGGCAGCGCCAGAAAGACCCCAAAAATTCCATCTCGGCCAGCACCACGTCGATGCAATTCCTATTGGCCCCGGTCTCCATATATCCGGCCTCGTGTGGAATGATGTCTTCGGGGCGGATCGCGGCAATTACCGGTGCTCCATCCGGAAAGCTGTGTTCGACACAAGCAAACGTCTTTTCGCCGATACTCAGACGACCACCGTCGCTGACCGACGAGTTGATCTGATTCATTTCACCGATGAAATCGGCCACGAACAAGTTAGCTGGCTCGCGATATACTTCGGTGGGCGAACCAACCTGCTCGATCACGCCATGATTCATGACGACGATGCGATCCGCCATGGCCAGAGCCTCTTCCTGATCGTGCGTCACCATCACTGTGGTTACGCCAAGCTTTCTTTGCAGCTCCTTGATTTCATGCCGCAAATGAACTCTCACTTTCGCATCCAACGCAGACAAGGGCTCGTCCAGCAGCAAAAGACCAGGGTTGGTCGCGATGGCCCGCGCCAGAGCAATGCGCTGCTGCTGGCCGCCTGAAAGCTGCGCAGGGTATTTCTTGCCCTGATCCGGCAGTCCGACAAGCGACAACAACTCTTCGACCCTGCTAACGATCTCGGGCTTGCTGCGCCCCGTGTTCTCCAAACCAAATGCGATGTTCTTTTCGATCGTCAGGTTTGGAAACAGCGCATAGGACTGGAAAACAATGCCGAAGTCCCGTTCGGACGGCGGCAGTTGGGATATGTCTTTCCCTGCCTGCTCAACAGTCCCTTTTGTCTGCAAGTCCAACCCGGCGATTGCCCGCAACAGCGTGGTTTTTCCGCAACCCGATGGTCCAAGAAAACAGATGAATTCACCTTCGAAGATTTCCAGCGAAATATCCTTGAGCGCCAAAAACTCACCGAAGGCTTTCCACAAATTCCGGATGCTTAGATACACCTGTCCTGACGGGGCGGAAGATTGGTCTTTGGGCACGAATTTGGTCCTTACAGCATTGAACCGAGTGCCGCAGTCCCCGAACAGCGGGTGGCACCGGTCATCATTATCACGTTTTGGCGGATGTAGCTGAGTGGAGGGGCGGCATCGCCCCTCCTTGTAAGCGCCTTATTTCGGCTCGGACTTACCGTCATAGCGGGCTTGCCATTCTTTCAGAATTTCGGCTCTGTTGTTCGCGGCAAACTCGAAATCGTTGTCGATCATCGCATCCAGCAGACCTTCCGGGAAGAACTCGACCGGCTTTGCAATGCCTGGATAGGCAACCACGGCATAGCCGGTGTTGTACATGACGTTGGCTTCTTTTGTGACAGTGAAATCGACAAGTTTTTGTGCGGCTTCCAAATCGTCGGTTCCTGCTACGATTGCAGTTGCTTCCATGTCCCAACCGACACCTTCAGAAGGCACTATGATTTCCAACGGTGCGCCGTCAGCCTTGGACTTGGCGCCACGGAAGGCAAAGGAAATCCCGATCGGCACCTCACCAGCGGCAGCAAGCTTGCACGGTTTCGAACCCGAATGCGTGTAGCGCGCGATGTTTTCGTGCAGCGCGTCCATATATTCCCATCCGCCTTCTTCCCCAAACATCTGCAACCAACTCGAGACGTCAAGGAATCCTGTACCCGATGAATTCGGGTTCGGCATGATCACGTGGCCTTTGTATTGCGGGTCCGTCAGATCCTTCCACGAAGCCGGTGGTGTAAGGCCTGCCTTCTCGGCTTCAACCGTGTTGTAGCAAACAGAAGCGACCCACGCGTCCATACCTACCCACGCCGGAGGATTGTCACCATCAACGAATTTTGGATCCAGGTTTTCGACGCCAACCGGGGAATAGGACTCCAGCATCCCCTCGGATTTCAGCAACAACAAAGAGGTAGCAGCCAGTCCCCAGATCACATCGGCTTGGGGATTGTCCCGTTCGGCGAGAAGCTTCGCGGTAATTATTCCGGTCGAGTCCCGCACCCAATTGACTTTTATGTCTGGGTGAACCTTGTTGAACTCCTCAGCATATCTGGCAAGATCTTCTGCCTCGACTGCCGTATAAACAGTCAATTCCGTCTCTGCCACCGCAGCAGTTGCGGTCACCAGACCAGCCGCCAATGCGGCAAAAGCATGTGATTTCAGCTTCATTAATTCTCTCCTCCGTTGGGCTGTTTTTGAACCGTTTTTTTGTGCCTTCTTCGAGGCCGGCTAATCTTTAGAGCTATCCACAGTTTCCCGAGTTTTCTCTCTAGGAAAAATCGATAATACCTACCATGTCATAAGCTCAACCTATGAAATAGGAATTCCTTTTACGGCCTCAGCATGGAAATGATACCTCGCAAAAATTTGTGACGCTTGGATGAAGCCAGGTGGGTAACGACATTGAACAAAAGCAAACCTTCCGGGCATGTGTTTTTTTCGGGCGCGAAAATCGGCCGGGCAAGGCTCGGTTGAGTGCTGACGGCTCAAGCTTTCGGCAGGTTCGGTTCCAGCTTTGCCGCGATTTCCTTGACCGCTATCTGCATCTTGACGTGAAGATTGTTTTCCTTGTCCATCGGAGAATAAGCCAACATCGACTGATGCAGTGCCTGCGCCAATGGTTCGATCTTGGTTTGATCCTCACCGTCATTGATGGCCTGTTCATACTTCACCAACTTGCTTTCGATGTAATCCGTCTTGCAGGATTTGTCGCTGAGCGCCGGGTCAAGTCCACGAGCGGCGGCTTTGATAATGTACCAGTTTTTTAACTTAGGCTCCGCCTCGCACGTCATCCAGTTGGCGGAGGTGGAGTGATCTCCAATAATCTCGAATTCAGAATCCATGATTCGAGCACGCAGATAGTCAATCGCGGACTGACACACGTCATCGTCGTTTTGCAGAACCTCAGGCGTCAGCCCGCAGGCTTGCATCGCGCTTCGGGCCTGAGGGTCGCCGTCGATGCAGGCGCCGTAAGCCAGCACGCACTTGCCCAGGGTCGTATTGGATCGGATTGCCTGTCGCGCCGCCCTTCGATTTTTCGGGTCTTTTTCAGCTTTCTTGAACGCATGCCACCCGTCGTGAACCACCTTTCTTTTATGGATCATGAACCAGGCATTGTTCAGGGCATGAATGGATTTTTCCACAGTTGCCGCTGAAGCAGTCGTGATCTGAGACTGGTCAACCAACTTGGCAGTCTCTGACACAACACCGGCAACATCGCCTGCGACTTTGGTCCAGTCATACCCCGTCGCTGCGCCCAATTTGTCGACCTCACCCTGCGACGCATATTCGTAGACCGAATAGTTTCCGCTCATCTTCTCGACCTGGCTAAGCCACAACCTCAGATCCTGCGTCCGTTTGGACGCCTTGCAGATATCGGCAATCAGATTGCGAACTTTGACCATCAATCCGCCACCAGGCGCAGCAGCCAAAGCAATTCCAAATACGCCTTTGGTCGATTGGTCAGCAATCTTGAGATACATCTCGGCCTGCCTGAGTTTTTGTGTCAACTCGCCAATGGCCTGAATCGCCTTCTCTCTCTCCTTCGGGCGATCTTGTTCCGGCACTGAATCCAAACGCGACAGGTCTGCTTTTTCCTTCAGCAACTCGATCTCGATGTCTGATTCACGCTGTTCCGCCTGAATGCTGGCAAGCATCCTGGAATCCTTCAGCATCTCGTCGCGGATTTTCTTGAATTCCCGCTGCACTTTCTTCGGATCGGGCGGGTTGTTGTCGTCGGCGTTGTCCAGCAGGGCGTCGAGTTTCGTGACTGACGCCTTCAAGCTGTCCTTGTCGACCACCGGGCTGAGGCGATCAATGATCTCGTTGTCGGTCTTCTTGGCGTTCTGCCGCGCAGTCTCAAGCGCATCCTTGAGCATCTGGTCCAGCTTCTTCAGAGCTTTTTCCAATTGGTCCTTGTCGATCTTTCCCCTGTCATCGACGCTAAGCCACTTCAAGAAATCCGGATCTTTGTCTTTGTTCAGACTCCGCGCGGTTTGGCGCGCTTGGGCGAGTTTCTCTTCCAACTCCTTTCTATGCGCATGCTTGGCGGACAGATCATCAATGCCTTCCACCAGATCCTGAATATCCTCTATCACGCCACGCTGATCGTTGATTGTGGCCCGGTCGCTGTTCATCCCCATATCGGTCTGGCCACCCGCGCCGCGAACTTCTTCATCCGGAGCCACCCATTGTCCGTTCTCGGCACCGTTTTCCCAGCGCTTCTCGAATTCCGAAAGCTCCATTTCAGGCCTGGTCTTGTCGCCGATGTCGCCAATGTAATACCCGAACGGAGCAGCCGAGACGGTCAGGGATATCTCGGCGACCAATGCCTTCATGTCACCTCGCTTGGCCGCGTCCACCATCTTGTCGATATTGCGGGTCGCAACTGCCGAAGATTTGAAGATCGCCCCTAAAGCGGCATAGTCATCTCGTAGGTCGCCATCGTCATCAAAGATTTTCTTGCCGCCTTCCTTGCGGCCATCTCCGTCTAGATCCGTCTGACCACCTTCAATATGACCCGAGGCTGCGATAGCCTCGCCCGATGCATCGATCATGTCAGCAATGGCATCCAGCAGGTATTCCTTGCGGCTCTTGTTCTCTCCTTGCGGGGGTTTGATCGCCTTTGACAGTTGCACGGCACCACGGGCGAACAACTTGGCCCCCAGCGCACCGAAATGTCCCTCGTGCTGTTGCTGGAGGTTTTTCGATTCCAGCGTCAAATCATCGCCGGTTTTAAGACCTAAGCTGGGACCATCCCCATCAAAAGGGTTGAGCTCGCTGAAATCGGTTACCACCACCATCTTGCTGATCGCATCCGTCAGACCCTCGGACAAATTGACCAGTACGTCCCTTTTGGCAGCGCGTTGGCGACGTTTCTCAACCGCTTCAAGCCCACTTGTGACGAGAGCGGAAGTCGCGTCCACAATCGCGTTTTTCTTGAGGTATTCGCCGTATTCGCTGACCAGAGCCGCGCCTTCATAGCCATTGATCTGCTGGGTGATTTCATCTCGGTCGGCCTGCAACTCAAGAAGCGTGGGATCCTTGGCAATCTCTTCCTCGGACAGCCCCTGTTCTTCAAGCAGTTTTATCTGATCCTCGATCTGGCCATCTATTTCATCCCTGTCTTCGGTCAGTGTCTCGATCTCGCCATCTATCCATTCGGACTTTGAAAGATTCCCACCGTTCTGCTCCCATTCTTCGTGAACAAGTTCGGCAACGCTCGTTTTGCCGACTTCATCGGATTCGGCTTCCAGAATGTCGGCGCCATCGCCGTCTTGATCCAGCGCATTCGCCATGCCTTCAAGTTTGGCAACATCCTTAAGGTAGTTCTCATGGTCGGCCATGAGCGCCTTGGCCTCATCCGGGGATTTGATGCCAAGTTCGTTAAGCTCATCTTTCTTGAGTTCGTAGAACTCTTCGCTGGTCAACTTTCCGTCGCCGTCGGCCTTATCCGCCTCCTTCGCGCTTTCGATGAGTGCGCCCACCTCCGTCATTTTTTCCTGGTTTTCAGTGCTGATATCCACCCCATTGCGAGCTGAGATGAATTTCGCAAAATCCATTCTACTGGGCGTCGACACCTCGATATGCATGTGCCGAAAAACCTCCTTGGTGGCGGTCTTGCCAATATTCACTGCGGTTTTTGCAATAGCCGCCGCCGCACCGAGTTTGTCGGATGCCATCGACGTCCCTTCTTCGCGCTCGGCAAGCTGGCGATAGGCGGCAACGCCATTGTGAAAAATGATTGCAGTTTCAGAGAACTTATCTGGAACTAAGTTGGACGGGATGATCCCCTGCCGAACCAGAGGGGTCCAAAGCTCTTTTTCAATGTCCCGGTCCGTAAACACGCGCCCGGTTCCGTCCGAACGTTGCTCATCCGCCATTTTTTGGGACATTTCGATGATCGGCTTCAGCGCTTCTCCAAGCCCCAGTACCAGATTGCGGCCTTCTTCCGTGTTGAACTTGATCTTTTTATTTTTCCCGTCTTCGCCCTTGATCACAATCCGTTTTAGCGCCCCGGCGCGATCAGCCTGGGTGTCGTATTCATCGTCCATCGTTCCGAAGTCCACCGGCTTACCTTCGGCGATGGTCGTAAGAATCGTGTTGTTGATCCCTTCCTTTCCCGACAGTTTCAGCCCTTGCAAAGCTTTTTGAACGGCAGTTTTCGCCTTTTCGAAATTCTTGTCAAAATTGGTGTCGAAAAAATCCTTCTTGTCCTGCAATGTCTGAACTTCGCCGGAAAAATCCTGCGCTGATTTCCCTGCGACCTTGACCAGCCAGTCATGGCATTCCTCGATTTGCATCACGCTCTCCTCAACGCCACTTAACCAGTTCCATCAAATCATTTTCGGCCTTGGCCAGCGCCGCGACCATCACCTTGACAGGCGTGCCCTGGTCAAACGGGTTGGCGACATATGTCGTCGTGAGAGGAGACGACTCCAGAAACGTGCGGTATCGTTTCAAAGCTCTGACCGTCTCTTCGCGAATAGCGACTTCGGCCGCGGCACCTTGAGCCGCAATGAGGTCGGCGCGCAGCTTTTCGATTTCCGATTTGTCCAAAGCGCCGCCAATCTGCTCGGCAAAATCCGAGACGTTCTTACCCTTCTTTTCGATCAGGCTGACAACCTCACGGGCCTTCTTGATCAACTCATCATCTCCAGGAAACTTCTTTTCCTTGTCCTTCCTTCGCTTTGAGATGGAGTCTCTTTGCTGCTTGAATTCGTCGAGGTGTTTCTTGACCCTTTTGTCAAAGAAGTTGGCCATGTCCTGTGTGAAGCCCTCGATGCTCTTGATGCATTGCTTCAACGAAGCGGCCGCACGCAGCACGTCTTTGTTTTTCCCGTCCGGCGCATCAGCCGGAACTTCGAGCTTTTTGTAGGTTTTCACAAAGGCTTCGACAGTTTTTTTCAAATCCTTGGCTTCATCTATCAGGTGTCGCCATTCAGTGGATTTTGCGATGGTTTTGGTGCGTTTTTTCAGCACGTCCCGCATCACTTTGTAGTTGCCCAAGGTCGGTTTGTAGTCCGGATCAATGGTCTTTTTTCCATCATCGATGGACGTAGTGATTTTCTCGATCAAGTCGTCGAATTCGTCATTCAAGGATTTCCGATCATGGATTTCCTTACCCGACGCGTTGTAGTCATCGATGAATGTGTTGACTTTCCTTTTGATCCTTCTTTCAGAAAGCGCGTCCTCGGCTTTTGACGGATCGTCCTTCTTTTTTGCCTTCAGGTGCGCTTTGATGTCGGTTAACAAACCACGGATCGTGGTACTTTTCTTGTCCAGGTCCTTTTCAAGGCGGTCAAGTCGCTTGCCAGTGTCTTTTCGCGACGCCGGATCGCCTGACACCAGTGAGGACCGGATCATGTCCAGATCATCCGCATAACGCCCTTCATATGCTCTGAGGCCGCGGATGCGGTCGCGGAACCGTCGTGAGACTTCGGCATTGGGATCGACGGGGCTCTCTGTATCCAGATCGGTGTAGTGTTTGATCAGGTCATGCAACAGCTTGGAATACCCGTTGATCTTCCCCGTGCGCAGACCGTCCATCCGTTTTTCAAGCGCCTTGAACTCATCCTCTGCTGCCTCGAAAGTCTTGGTTTTGGCCTTGAGGTCCTTTTCTATTTCCCCCAGATCATTCAGTGCATCATTAAGCTTGTTGGCGCCCGGCTTGCCAGGAGCAGGTAAATCGGAAAGCTTGGTGGACAGCAGACCTTCAGCATCGTCGATCCTCTGAAGGAAGTCGTCAAGCTCGTCATCAAGGTATTGAAATTTCGACTTCGTCAGCGTGTCACGCAAATCACCAACTTTTTCCGAAATCTTCTGGTACGTCTTCAGGTTCGCAGTGACCTTTTTGATTTCTTGCCGTGCTTCGTTGTCGATTTCCGCCATGGCGTCGTAAGTATCACCAAGCAAGCCGCCAATTTCATAGAAAGATTTTAGGGCATCCACTCGCCCGCCAATCTGGTTCAGGATCTCCTTTGGAACTCCGCGCGCCCTGCGTTTGCTCGCCACGTCCCCGCCACCATCAAAGTCGCCGCCTTTGTGTTTCAGATCATGTTTGCTGTGCTTGGCCAGATGGCCGAAATCCTCGATACGTTGTGCGTGAACCTTTTCCAGAAAATCCTTCAGTGGTTTTTCCGCCTTATCCACCAACGCCAACAACTTACCGGTGCGGTCTTGAACGCCCCGCAATGCGGCTCTGTTTTCCTTCGTCGGAAGCAGTTCACTGTGATCCTTGGCGTCTTTTTCCGGCATGGTCAGTGAAAACGCAGCCAGCGAGGCCGACTGGTAAAGATCATCGAAGCTTTTCTTTTGGGCATCAGTCATGCCCTTGTTCTGCTTCAAGGAATTCGCAAACTGATCAAGAGAAGTAACCCGCGCTTTGGCCGCAAGCAAACGGTCGCGCGTATCCTTCCACTCCTGTGATAAATCCTGTTCAGCCGACTTTTGGGAAGTTTTATTGTCTTCAACCGTTCGCTGCCTCGTATCCTCGCGCGCGAGTTTGACATCATCAAGTTTCTGGGCCGCCTTGGCGATCCCTCCCAACGCTTGGGCAGATTCCAGAAACTCAAACCCCAACTGGTGGTTTCCTTCGCCCATAAGCTTGCGAGCCAATTTGGCATATGCCAGCCTTTCGTCGGCAAACTTCTCATTGTCGCCCTGAGCTTTCTTGCAAGCAGTCAGTTCCGTATCAATCTGTTCACTGATGTCATTTACGACCTGATCCTTGAGCGTTTCCCCCGGGCGCAGGATATGTAACGCGCGCCCCAGCCGCTTTAGACGGGAGGACGGCTTTGCCTGGCTTTCATCGATATCTGACAGCAAAATTGTGGCGGTCTCGAACAGCAGACCTCGCAAATCGTCATTAGACGCGTTGTCAAACGCATCCTCGTCTCCAAGCAAGGTCTCGACGGCTTGTCCCCGTTGATTGACAGCGGCAGAGAATTTCGGTGAAACCGCCTTTCCCTGAAGCGCAAAGAACAGTTTCTCGCAATAGTCAGGGTGACTTGCATCTTTCTTGGCAGCACCGGGAGGTGCATTTTGCGGAGCCTGATCGTTGTGATCACCGGGCGGGTGGTTCTTTCGGGATTTGTGGCGTTTGCCGGGTGCCTCTTTGCGATTGTCGCGAGACTTCGAGGACTTCTTTGCTACGTTGACCGGGCCATCGCCCTGCCCGTCGTCCGCAACGTCATCGACGCCATTGACCATCCACTTCACCTTTCACTCTTTTCACGCCTGAAGAACCGTTTTCTCCATCTTCTTCAGAGCCCCAGCCAGAACCGAACTTAGTTCAACAGTTTCGTTCCACGGATTGTTTTCGATTGCTTCGACGGCCGGATGGAACTCCAAGAATTCGGCATAGGCACGAATTGCTTTTGCCGTTTTTTTCCGAATACCATCAGTCAATCCGTCGGGAGGCGTCCTTTCCAAGTTTAGGATCGCTACCATGAGCTTTGTTTTGGCCCCTTTCGACCAGGCCGAAAGCCCCAAGCCGGTCACGCGTTGGGCCTGTTCCGAACCGTCTGCCCCGATACGCCGCAACAGGGCGTCCAATTGCCTGTCGGTTCGCTGCGCCGCCTCATCCCAGATGTCTCGCAACGAAACGGCTATTTGTTTGGGGCTTTCGCCTTCCTGATCCATACCGGCCAAGACCGACGCGGCCTTGTCCAAAGCTTCAAGCGCATCGACCGCCTGCTTGGCGCTAAGTGCCGCTTGAGCCTGCTTCAACAAGGGAAGCAGGCTGGATTGCAGTTCCGGTTTCTTCGGCAATCTCTCTCTGGCGTCCGCTACCATGTCGCTGTAGCGCTGTCTGGCCTGTTCTAACTCATCTATTTCCGCGCTTGCGGGCGGGGTGCGCAGCGACTCAATCAGCTTCGCTATTTTCGGAATCGGCCCCAAAGCCTCAGCATACCGTCCTGCCTGAGCCATGGTTTCGAGTTTTTCCCAAACAGCACAAATCTTCACTGCATCAGGCCGTGTGTCAGCCCGCAACTCCGCCACCATAGGGGCAATCTTGGCTGCAACCTTTTCCCATTTCGTTTTATCCGGTGAAGCTTCTTTCACTGGCGACGACGGGGGGACGACCGCTGCCGCCTCATTGGCTTTCATCAATCCCAGAAGCGACTTGGCCGCCTGAAAAGCCGACGGATAGTCCTCCGCTTCTGCCTTGTTTTTTGCCAGTTCCCATACGGATCGGACTTTGTGGCCTGCCTCTCCTCTGCCATCCGCGAATTGTAACACAACCGGATCAAGACGCGCACTGAGCGCCTGCCATTTTGCCAGATTAGGATCGTCCGCACTCTGCGGCGGCTCGGTGGGTCGTTGACCTTCGTCCGGCTCTGTCTCGTCTTCCAGTTCACTTTCCAGAATGTTTCCATCGGGATCCAAAATCTGGACACTCAGGCTGACGCTTTCCAATTTCAGGTATCGTCGGACTTTTTTGGCAAGGCCTGGCAACAACTTGTCGCACGTCAGGGACATGAGCCGACCATCAACCTTCGCAGTACCAAAAGCAACCTTTGGTCCGGGGCCTTCCTTCTTGGCAGATTTGCGCAAAACTTCGACCGGGCGCTTGCGGTCCATGGCAAGATAATGGTCGGTGTCTGTTTTGCCAGGGTTGAATGCGAAGGCGACAGGCTGATTGCGGGCGACCTTGATCATCATTCTCAGATCCGATCCACCTACCTGATATGTCCCCATGTCGCCCCCTTTGTGTACAACCAGACTGTTTACCTGACGTCACGAAAGCTTAACGACCGGATGGTTAGGCTGTAAAGTTTGAAGGTGCAAAAGGATTTGCCCACACTAGATTTCCGGATTCTTGTAGCCACAGTCCTCAAAGCCTGATTGCGAGGCTTACTCAGAGAAGAATCGAGAAACCGATGCAGTCCCGGATTGCCTCAGACAACCTTCGCAAAGTGACCCCGAAAGTGGGAAATCTTGCCGAGACTTGAGAGGCAGGCTTTCAAAGGCGCAGAGCGCAGGTTAATATCCCGAACATCGAAAAAGGGGCCGTTGGGTAACGACCGGAAAACCGGCAAACAGGGAGCAAAAATGCGACCTGAGATCAGGCAAGGGGCGAGAGAATGAATCGAGCAAACGCGAGACGAAACACCTCAGTTCGACTGGTGGTGCTGGCCTTGGTATTCGGAGCGCTGGCCGGCTGCGAAGAAGGAGCTGAGTTTTCACTTTTCAAACCGAGTGATGGGTCTGCTTCTGAAACAGAAACGACCAGACGCAAAGGCGAAACCGTAGAACGGGATGTCGAAGCACCGGAAGTATTTCAAACAGTCGAAAAAGGGCTTTGGGATGGACGTCCTTCCTTGGGAGGAGCGTGGGTTGCGCATCCAAACGTAGAAAAGGCCCAAAGGGTAAGGATTACAAATACCAAGAACAACAAGACGATCGAAGGCGCGTTATTCCGGCGGGAACGCGACTTGCCGGGGCCGCGTCTGCAAGTATCATCGGACGCGGCGGCAGAGCTTGGTATGTTGGCGGGCTCGCCGGTAGAATTGAATGTGGTAGCTCTCAAACGCGAGGTGATTGAACCTGAGCCCGAGCCGGAAATTGAGGAAGTTGCCAATGCTGAAGAGACCGACGATGCAGGCTCGGAAATTACTGCGACCAAGCTTGATCCGGTCGCCGGAGCAGCGGCGGCTATCGAGGCAGCTGACGTAGCGACGGATACAGCCTCGGCAGAGGCTCCCAAAACCGAACCCGCCTCACCCCCATTGTCGCGCGGATACATTCAAGTCGGAATATTCACTGTCGAGACAAATGCCAATCAGTCCGCGGAAAAGCTGCGCAAAGCAGGGCTGAACGCGGAAATCAAGGAAGGCTCCAAAGACGACAAACCTTTCTGGCGGGTTCTTGCCGGACCGGCGGCGACAAAGGCCGAGCGCAAGGATCTGATGAAACAGGTTCGCGATTTGGGGTATTCCGACGCTTATATCGTGAAGAACTAAGGAGGAACCCGGATGCTGACAGTGCTGCGCTCGACCGTTCTTTCGCTGGGATTTGCTATGCTGGCACTTCCCGCGATGGCATTCGATACATCGGCAAAAGCGGCCTATGTGCTGGACCAGACCACCGGTACGGTCCTTCTGTCAAAAGAGGCGGATCAACCCCTGCCTCCTGCTTCGATGTCTAAACTGATGACACTCTATGTCGCGTTCGAGGCCTTGCGTGACGGTCGTCTGACACTGGATGAAGAATTGCCGGTATCAGAGCACGCCATGAGTTACGGCGGCTCAACTATGTTCCTTAACACGCAGGATCGCGTTCGCGTCGAAGACCTGTTGCGCGGGATCATTGTTTTGTCCGGTAACGACGCCTGCGTCGTAATCGCCGAAGCGCTTAGCCCGGATGGGACCGAAGCAGGATTTGCACGATACATGACCCAGCGCGCCAAACAGATGGGGATGGATAATTCTACTTTCGCAAATTCGAATGGCTGGCCAGCTGCCGGGCACATGATGTCGGTAAAGGATCTTGCTATACTGGCGGATCATCTGATTTCGGATTTCCCGGAGTATTACCCGCTATTTGCCGAGGAAGTGTACGAGTTCGATGGGCGCGCACCGTCCAATACGCGTAACCGCAACCCGTTGCTCAAACTCGATATCGGCGCCGATGGCCTCAAGACCGGCCACACCTCCGAAGCCGGATATGGCCTGGTCGGATCAGCCAAACAGGGTGATCGTCGTGTGATTTTCGTTCTGACTGGTCTCGACAGCCAAGCCAAACGCGCCGAAGAATCTGAGGCCATCGTGAACTGGTCCTTTCGTCATTTTGTCGAAAAAACCATCGCCAGAGCCGACACTCCGATCGCAGACGCAAAAATCTGGATGGGAGCTAAACAATCGGTAGGTTTGGTTCCGCAGGGCGACCTAAACTTGCTATTGCCCATTCTCGGGGACAAAAAGGTCGAAGCAGAGGTGGTTTACCAAGGTCCGATCAATGCCCCGGTAGCTCAGGGACAGCAACTGGCTGAACTCGTGATCAACCCCGACGGTTTACCGGAAATCCGCCGCCCTCTTTTAGCAGCCGAAGCGGTACCGCTGGGTGGTTTCGTTGTCCGGATCAAGACTGTGGCAGGTATCTTGATGAAAGAGTTCATCAGTGGCCCGTTGGAGGTAATGTGACGGGCCGGGGTCTGTTTCTGACCTTCGAAGGAATCGACGGATCAGGCAAGTCAACGCAGGCACGAATGCTGGCCGAGTTCTTGCGGTCTCAGGGACACGAAGTCGTCCTGACACGCGAACCGGGAGGTTCGCCCGGGGCCGAGGAAATCCGGCGCCTCGTGCTTGAAGGCGATCCTGATCGCTGGTCGGCGGAAACAGAGATTTTGTTGTTCACAGCGGCCCGCCGGGATCATTTGGAACGTACTATTGCCCCGGCTCTGACTGCGGGAAAGATCGTGATATGCGACCGCTTTGCCGACAGTACCCGTATGTACCAGGGGCTGTCTCGAGGCAAATTGCGCTGTGTGGTCGATACCTTGCACAGCCTGATGATCCGGCAAGAGCCTGACTTGACTGTCTTAATTGACATGGACCCGAACACCGGTCTGTCCCGCGCCAAGGGCAGGCAAGGCACCGAAGAACGGTTCGAGGATTTCGGACTTGAATTACAACAGCGGATGCGAGCTGGGTTTCTGTCTTTGGCCGAGGAATTTGCCGAACGTTTTCGCGTCGTCGACGGCAATCGGGACATAGACACGGTCGCAAGGGATGTGTCAAACATCGCGATGCAGGCATTGCGATAGGCACGAATGACCGACGAAACTCCCACTCCAGACAAGGCGCCCGGCGCCCCTCATCCGCGTGACACAATGTGTGTGTTCGGGCAATCCGAAGCGGAGCTGACATTTCTGTCCGCGTTCAACTCGGAAAGGCTGCATCATGGATGGCTTCTCACTGGCCCCCGCGGCATTGGCAAAGCCACTTTGGCCTGGCGGATCGCGCTTTTTCTGCTGGCAACTCCTCCAGCAGATGACGGCTTGTTTGGCGGTCCGCCAAAGCCGACGTCATTGGGGATCGATCCGGAACATCCGGTTTCTCGCCGAATGCGAGCCGGGGCTGAGCCGGGATTGGTATCGGTCACCCGTTCGCTCAACGATCAAGGCAAGCTGCGCAACGAAATCGTTGTCGACGATATCCGTAAGCTTGGCCGGTTCTTTGGTTTGACTTCGGCAGATGGCAGGCGAAGGGTTGTGATCGTCGATAGTGCCGATGAATTGAATGTCAGCGCGGCAAATGCCTTGCTGAAAATGCTGGAGGAACCTCCGGCACGCACGACGCTCTTGCTTGTCTCACACCAGCCGTCGCGCTTGCTGCCAACTATCCGGTCGCGCTGCCGTACACTAAGGTTGAGACCGCTGAGTTCAGACGACATGCAGGCTGCCCTCGCACAGTGCGGCGCGAATATTCCATCACTGCCCGACAACCTGGTAGCACTTTCTGGCGGTTCGGTTGGTGAAGCGGTTCGGCTTTTGAACCTGGGCGGGCTGGACATATACTCAGATCTGATCGCAATCTTGGGTAGCCTTCCCCGGTTGGACCGCCAGCGCGCCCTGGCTTTGGCCGAAGCCAGCGCGCAACGAGGTGCGTCGGAGCGGTTTGATCTGCTTCTATCCCTGATCGACATTTTACTGGCCCGGCTTTCCCGAACAGGTGCGACCGGCACACCGCCTTTACCCGAAGCCATCCCTGGCGAGGCCGAAATACTGAAACGATTGGCATCAACACCGCAATCGGGACGATCATGGGCCGAGGCCGCCGCCATGATAACCGCCCGAACCCGGCAAGGGCGGGCGGTGAACCTTGACCCTGCTGCTCTGGTCCTAGATACGGTGTTCAAAATACAGGAAACCGCCGGTAAGAGCAGATGAGCGACAGCACGCCCCCCCCTGTCATAACCGACAGCCATTGTCATTTGGATTTTCCCGATTTCGAAGGGCAATTGGCCGAAATCATAAACCGCGCCGTCGAGGCAGGCGTGACGCGCATGGTGTCGATTTGCACCCGATTGTGCAATGAACCGACGGTACGTGCCATTGCCGAGGCACATACGCCGGTTTTCTATGCAGCTGGAACTCATCCTATGAGCGCGGTTCAAGAGCCGATGGCGACGGTGGAAGAACTGGTAGCGCTGTCACAACATCCGAAATTCGTCGGGATCGGTGAGACCGGGCTGGATTATCACTACACCGCTGAAAGTGCCCAGGTTCAAAAAGTCTCGCTGCGTATCCATATCGAAGCTGCGCAACAGACAGGACTGCCCCTGATCATACATGCCCGGGCGGCGGATGAAGACATGGCCCGTATTCTCGCCGCAGAATACCGCAACGCACCTTACAGCTGTGTCATGCACTGTTTTTCGTCGTCGGCCAAGTTGGCCCGTGCTGCACTGGACCTGGGTTTTTATCTGTCCATGTCCGGCATTGCAGCCTTCCCCAAAAACCAGGAATTGCGGGATATCTTCGCCGCAGCACCCTTAGACCGCATCCTTGTTGAAACAGACGCCCCCTATCTCGCGCCGCCTCCCCACCGCGGCAAGCGAAACGAACCGGCTTATACCGCCCATACCGCTCGAAAAGGAGCCGAGATATTCGGCATCCAGTATTCCGAATTCGCGGCGAAAACGCAGGCTAATTTCGACCGGCTTTTCACAAAAGCCGCCACCTACAAGGCAATTGCATGAGGGGCGAGTTGCGCTTTACCATTCTCGGATGCGGCTCATCCGGAGGCGTGCCACGTCTTGGTGGGCACTGGGGTGATTGCGATCCATCCAATCCCAAAAACGTGCGGCGGCGCTGTTCCTTGCTGATAGAACGTGTCGGTTTTGAGGGTACCACGACGGTTTTGATCGACACGTCGCCGGACATGCGCAACCAGTTGCTGGATACCGGCACCGGTCGGCTGGATGGCGTTATCTATACCCATTCTCACGCCGATCACGTGCACGGCATCGACGACCTGCGCATGATCGTATTCAACATGCAGTCGCGTGTACCGGTCTGGGCCGACGGTGACACGCAAAACGCCCTGCTCAGCCGCTTTGGTTACGCCTTCATACAGCCCGAAGGCTCTCCCTATCCGCCGATTTTGGATCTCAAGACAATCAGCGGCCCATTCGAAGTCAACGGCCCTGGCGGACCGATCCCGTTCCGACCGTTCACCGTTGGACATGGCTCTATCGATTCTCTGGGTTTCCGCATCGAAGGTGTCGCCTATCTGCCGGATGTCGCAAAAATCTATGACGAGGCATGGAACGAGCTTAAAAACCTCGACTGTTGGATTCTGGATGCCCTGCGCCGCAAGCCGCACCCTACGCATGCGCATCTGGAGCGTTCATTGGAGTGGATTGAATTGGCAAAGCCCAAACGCGCTGTTCTCACCAACATGCATATCGATCTTGATTATGAGACGGTGGATGCAGAAACTCCAGACTATGTGTCACCCGCCTATGACGGCATGGTGATCCGGTATCCATTTTAGGCGGTATCGCTGACTCTCTGGCACCCAATAGCCATGACAAGGGCAGCCACGGCCAACCAGACAAGAGATTGGCCATGTTTCAAAGCCTGATTGACGTTATCCTGCCTGTTTTTCTGGTAATCGGCGCGGGCTATGTCGCCACTAGATCAGGATATTTCCGACCCGAGCATGTCGATGGTCTGATGCGTTTCACACAGGGCTTCGCAATTCCGTGCCTGCTGTTCAAGGCTGTTGCTACCCTGAACTTGCAGACCAGTTTCGATCCGAGACTGCTGGCCAGTTTCTTCAGTGGGGCCGGTTTGTGCTTTGCCGCCGGAATGGTTGGCGCGCATTACATCTTCAAACGCGATTGGGAGGATAGCGTCGCCATTGGGTTCTGCTGCCTTTTTTCGAACTCGGTATTGTTAGGTCTGCCGATCACTGAACGCGCCTATGGTCCGGAAAACCTGACCGGCAACTACGCGATCATCGCGTTCCATTCACCGTTTTGCTATGGCGTCGGTATCACCGTTATGGAGATCGTTCGAAACCGCGGTGGCGGTGGCCGCCGGATGATCGGTGCCGCCCTGAACGCCATGTTCCGCAACGTTCTGATCCTGGGCATCGCCCTTGGCTTTGTTGTAAACTTGACCGGCGTTCCAATTCCCGCAGTCGCCAACAACGCATTGGACCTTATCACTCTTGCCGCCTTGCCGGGCGGCCTCTTTGCGCTTGGCGGTGTACTGGTTCAATACCGCCCTGAAGGCGACCTGCGCACTATTTTCTTCGTGTGTTGCGTCTCGCTGATGCTGCATCCCTCCCTCGTGTGGCTGTTTGGAAAAACGCTGTCTTTGCCACAAGATTTGTTCCGGTCCGCGGTGCTGAACGCTTCGATGGCCCCGGGCTTCAACGCATATATCTTTGCAAACATGTACGGGCGCGCCAAGCGGGTTGCAGCATCCTCGGTGCTGATAGCGACCGGGGCTTCAATTATGACTGTGTGGGTCTGGCTGACCGTTCTGGGATAGACAGCAATCCGGCACGATTGACATTTTTAGAACGGACAACACATTTGCCGGAGTGAAAAAGGAGCCAACATTGCAGCATGCCCTGATTGTCGCCCACGGCCAGCCATCTGACCCATTCCCAGCGGAGGAGGCCTTGCGCAGCCTTGCCGCGCGTGTTGACGCTACGATTCCGGATATAACTGTCCACTCGGCCACTCTGGCCACGCCTGACCGATTGGAGAAAATGCTTGCTCAGCTTCCGGATAGCACTGCGATCTATCCTCTCTTCATGGCGCGGGGCTGGTTTGTAAACAAAGCCCTGCCCGAAAGACTGGGGAGCAGACCACTGCACATTCTTGAACCGTTGGGTACAGATGCTGACTTACCCGGATTGGTGGCAACGGCCCTGTTACAAGAACTGGAACGTTTGAAATGGGAGCCGGAAGCGACTGATCTGGTTCTGGCAGCGCACGGCTCGGGGCGGAGCCGCAATCCTGCGCGCGTTGCGACAGAATTTGCGGACAAGTTGACAAAGACCATCAGATTCAAGTCCACCCGCATAGGATTTGTGGAAGAAGAGCCAAGTATCGCTCAGGCCGCAGCGGGGATGTCTGCGCAATCGCTATGCCTGCCTTTTTTCGCCTGTGCCGGAGGACATGCCCTAGAAGATGTCCCCCAAGCCCTGAGCGAGGCTGAGTTCAAAGGAAATACCATGCCGGTGATAGGAGAACTTTCTCCAATTCCCGCGCATATCGGGCGTCGGCTGAAGGCGTATTTCTCCGTCTGAAACGGTTTCCAAAAGTGCACCGGGCGGGACCCTCCGACCCCGACCGATATTCATTGCGCCAATATCAATCGCTCGACGTCGTCGAGAAGATCGGCAAGGTCGAAGACGCTGCGCCGCCGCCCGTTGCTTCGGAAAGAACCGCCACACGTTGCGGGGTTTGTCCAAGTACCGGAGAACCGGAGTCTGCTGCGCTTATCGCCATTTGCATCCACTCCTGCGGTT
>NZ_JBXWSF010000071.1:0-21388 GCF_059613285.1 Ruegeria sp. BHSB058
AAACAGCATCGTCTTGCCACCAACCTCAATAGTTCGATCTGGATTTCGAGGTGTAATGGTGAAACGTTCCGGCGCCTTTGCGACCATTTCCATGACGAAGTCGCGTCCCATGCGCACGATATCACCGTCGACGGCACAACCGGCCTCGCGCAGGATCCCCTTAGCTTCTTCATTGTAGAACGCGATTCCAATTTCTTCGAGTATGCGCATCGCGCCTTCGTGAATCGCCTCAATTCCGTCCTGATCAAGAGGCTCGGTCGGCCGATCGATGTTGACCGGCGGGTTCCACGGCATTTGCTCGATAACAGTACCACCACGACGCGCCGCGGCACCAGAACGACCGCCACCTCGGCGTTTACGGGTTGATGTATCGGACATGGGTTTCTCTTTCGCTTGTTTCACCTCTAGCAAGGCATCAAGCAAAGGTGAAAAGCCGCTCCGTCCGCGACAACAGATGTCGCTTTCGACAGTCCAATTTCGATAAGTGAGTACGCCAGCGTCAATGTCCCAACCAAGCCGGAATGTATCCGACATTCGGAAAAATGACATCCGCGAGGTCGGCCAGATCTTCAGAACGAGCCATCCCGGTCAATACACCAACGGTTGTCATCCCCGCGGCGCGTCCGGCTTCGAGATCGTGCCGACTGTCTCCGACCATAGCGATCTTAGACGGTTCCATACCGATATGCCCGGAAAATGCCAGCAACTGCCCTGGGCCGGGTTTGCAGCCATGACCACTGTCGAAGCCGGCGATGAAATCAAATAGTCGCTGCACCCCGACCGAACCCAAATGCGCCATCGCCGGTGCGTGAGCGTCGTTCGTCGCAACCCCCAGCTTCAGTCCCTTTGCCCTCAGCCCTTCCAGGAAAGGAGCCAGCGGAACGGCTTCGTGTTGCGGTGCCTTGGATGCCTCTTCATTGATGATGGTTACCAGTTCCAAGTGGGACATGCCGGGCATTTCCGGCAGCAGAGCCTCTGCAATCTCGCCAGGGGTTCCTGCAATTACGACGCTGTCCATGCTGAATGTCTTGCTTTCATAATCGAACCCGATCACCTGCCCAAGGTAGGACGCCCTAACGTCATTGTTCGCGCCGATACGTGACAAGAATGTGTGCGCAAATGTCCCCCAGGTTGCGGCAAAATCGAACAGCGTCCCATCTTTGTCGAACAAAAGAGCTTCAATAGTCATTCGCCTACTCCGAAAACGGGCAATCAGGTTTCACGTCCAGTGCGTATTTGTCTCTCCAGTCAGCACCATGTGGGCCATGGCCGGGCGATCATATGACACCGAATGCGCGTCACAAAACGCCACAATCCAGGCGTCGTCAAGCATCAGAAAACCGAGGACAGACGTCAGAAAGTCGACATCTGTTGCCAAAGCGCGCAGATCCGCAGCCGAAGCCCCGGTTGAGCCCAGAAAAACTGACAACAACTCCTCGTTCCCGACCAACCAGGTCAAGGCATTCAAGGCCAGAGTTTCGGCCGCTTCGGCAGGAATTGGCTTCATTCGCTCTCACCAAAAGCTATTGAAAGGTTTTGTTAACCAGAATTACCGAGACTTTTTTATCGCTAGACGGAAACAGAGGAAAGGCCATGTCTGTACAGAGAACAATTCTGGTACTGGACGGCGTATCGACCAACCGGATCATGTTGAACGTTCAACTTTCGTCAGCCTGTTATCAAGTGATCCAGCGAGCCCGAGTGGAAGGCCTGGAGACTATTCTTCAGCACAATCACCCGGACATCATCCTCATGGCCGAGACTCTGCCCGACGGAAACGTGTCTTCCGTCAGGAGATTGTTAAATGGACGCGCAAGACATTCCGATACGCCGATCGTCGCAATCACTCCGCAAAACGATACAGACGCCAGAAAACGTGCCCTCAGATCCGGCGCTGATGACGTTTTGGAACAACCTTATAGTGACAGCCTTCTGCTTGCTCGGGTCCGTAGCTTCATGCGGGTGCGATCAGAAATCGACGACCTCAACTGGAACAAGGAAGCCAGTGAACTTGGCTTTGGGGATGAGGGGCAGCCGTTTCAGCCCAAAGCACCGCTCGCTTCCGTTGCCATCGTCACAAAAAACAAGGAGTGTCGCCGCAACTGGCTTCGCCGTTTGCAGCCGCTGACATCCCATTCGTTGGGAAGCTTCACACTCTGTCAGGCATTCACGCTTTTCAGAAATCCTGCGCCTGACATCTTTATTGTTGAGATACAGGAGGATGGCGAGGGCTTGAGCTTGCTTACAGACCTGCGTGCCCGGCTCGCAACACGCCGATCGGCTTTGATCGCGGTGATACAGGGTGACAACACCAATCGCACGGTGGAAGCTTTGGATCGGGGCGCGGACGTTGCAATGATCGGCCCATTTTGCGCTGAGGAACTTGCCCTTCACTTGGAAATACAAGCCAAGCGCAAAGCCCGGCACGATAGGCGCCACACGTCCGTTCAGGAAGGATTGAAAGCCGCTTACTTTGACCACTTGACCGGATTGCGTAATTCTCGGTACGCACATTCCGCACTAAAAAACATGGTCCGCAATGCGTGCAGGTCACAAAAAGATTTGTCGGTCATCATAGTCGATCTGGATCACTTCAAGGCCGTCAATGATCGATTTGGACATTTGGCTGGAGATTGCGTTCTTACCGAAACGGCGCGTCGCATCCGGCGAGAGTTGAGCGCCAGGGATTTGGTGGCCCGCTTGGGTGGCGAAGAATTCCTTGTTGCGCTGCCCGATGCCGGACCAGACAAGGCCATGCAGGTCGCAAAACGATTGCGACGAGGCATCAGTGATGCACCCTATGATCTGCCCATGTGCGGCGAAAGGGTGACCGTTACCGCCAGCTTTGGATTGCACACATCCATTCCTTTGGCCGGCAACACAGACGATGAATTCGAAGGTATGTCCGCATTTATCGACACGGCGGATCGCGCGCTTTATGCGGCCAAAAACTCGGGACGAAACCAAGTGATCATGCTGTGAACATCTTTGCGATCGGATCTCAGTCGTGCCTTCGTTTCTTCCACTTACCGCGTTTGACATAGGTATCCAGACGATCAGCATAGCTTGAGCGCTGTGCGTCCGTCATTTTTTCGACCACGACCAACCAAGCCTCGCCAAGGGATTGTTGAGTATGCACGCGTAAAGCTGTCTGCTGCTCTACTATGCCGGCCAAGGCATCGGGGTCAAAGGGAACTGCCCGCAATGCCAAAGTCAGATCCTTGAAACCTTCTTGGCGTGTTTGACGGTCGCCTCGGTCTGCCTGATGCATCCGTTCCCGCAATGCTTTGCGGTCCGCGTCGGGCAAAGCCCGGTACAAGGCCGGTCCGAAACTCGGCGGCGACCGATCGCTCTTACCGTGAAATCGCAAGGCCATTCCGGCAATCAGACCGACAACCAAAAGATTGAGGGTCAGGGATGCCCCTAGAAGAATCGCTAGCCATCTGCGCTTGGTTTTTTGATGTTCTTCTTGCATCTATTCCTCCTCGATAGGCAGGTCCAAAAGGCCCAACTCGGCCATCAGATCGCCCTCAGAATTTTGCACAAACAAATCCACCGGGTCCGGCAAGAATGCCGGCGGTGCCAGACCAATCCAGACACCTGCCGCACAGGCGGTCGCCAGGCCTCCGACACCGCGCCAACCACCCAGTATGCCCACGATCACAGATAGAATCGGTCGCTTTGGATAGAATTCGGACGCGAACCGATTACCCTGAACCTTCGAAGCATCCGAAATCATCCGCGCCATCAGGTCTTTGGGCACTACGCCTCGTCTTTGTCGAGCAGCCTGAAACAGATTTTCGAGCCTTTTTTCGTTCTCATCCATCCAGATACCCCAATTCTTCTCGTCTCCCGGACAACGCCTTGACCAAAGCCCGCTTTCCCCTTGCGGTCAGGCTCTCCACTGCCTCGACAGAGATTTCCATGACTTGCGCGATTTCGGGATTGGTCAGTTCCTCTATATGGCGCAGTATGACGGCTTCTCTTTGGCGATCCGGCAGTATCATCAAAGCCGCCTGCAAAGCATCGGCCCGGGCCGTGTCCTGCAATTGGTCAGGCGCAGTAGGCCGACCATCTTCGGGTTCGGGTACTGCACTTAGCGGTTCGGCCGATTTCTTCCGTCTCAAGTCGAAACACAGGTTTAGAGTAACGCGATAGAGCCAGGTTGACACTTTTGCCTGCCCTCGCTTCCAGTCCGGTGCCATCTGCCACAGCCGGAGCATTGCCTCTTGCGCGACATCTTCGGCTTCCGCCCTGTCCCCCAGAACCCGCAATGCCAAAGAAAAAGTACGCGGACCTAGCCGTGCCGTCAGTTCCCGGGCAGCTTGCCTATCGCCATTAGCGAACAACATCAACAACGCGTCATCGCTGATATCGCCCGCGGCCGTGTTTTCGCCGCGGGACGACTTGGACATGGGTCTCATGTCCTCAATCCTGGCTCAGTCTTGAATTTTGCAACCTTGGCGGTGTTTCTTTCCATGACTACCCATGCGGCTTCCCATGTCGGCAAACTCCTGCTCTGAAATCGAGCCGCTGTCATCCGAGTCAACCCGGTCAAAAAACCTGCTTTCTTTGCGCGGCTTCGGCATTTCGTCGCTTGTCAGGAAACCATCTTTATTAGTGTCCTGACGTTCGAACATCAACTTAGACCGTTCCTTTGCCCGCTCTACCGCAACGACCTGCATTTCTTCCAAACTCAGCTTTTCGTCACCGTCGGAATCGGCTTTATTAAACCGCGTGGTTCGATAAGCCCCCATTTCGGTTTTGCTTAATTCTCCGTTGCCGTCTGCATCCAGCTCTTGAAATGTCACCGGCGATACGCCCTGAGGCCCCATTGCCAGACCAGCGGACCCCACCACGGCAAATGTAGCAAGTACGATCCCCGAGAGAATGCCTGTGTGTTTCATATCGGTTTTCCTTGTTTTGCAGCAACCCCATGTTGCTGCCCATACTTCTGAAACGTGATGCAAAGCGTTTTCCGTCGCAGCGTAGAAAAGAAACTTACTGCGGGTGCACTTTTAATCTGACTCCCAAAGCCCTATTTTCGCGGCATCCCGACGCAATGAAGTTATCCGCAATTCCAATTTGGACATAACTGGTCCAAAAACTGCGAACCATAGTATGAGCGACCAGATGACAGACCAGACCATTGAGACCACCGTTCAGCAGGAACGTCCAACATGGCCCGCTGTGCGAAAAGGGTTTCTTGGAAAATGCCCAAATTGCGGCAAGGGGAAACTTCTGCATAGTTACCTTAAGGTCAACGATACATGCTCACATTGCAGTCAGGAGCTGTTTCACCATCGTGCTGATGACGGACCAGCTTATCTGACCATTCTCATCGTCGGGCACCTGATGGCTCCTGCTTTGCATGTTTCCTATGTGCAATGGCGTCCAGAACCATTGACCTTGTTTCTGATCTTTGCGCTTGGTTGTCTGGCTTTGTCACTCTACCTTCTGCCCAGATTAAAGGGATTAGTCATCGCCTATCAGTGGGCGCGCCGGATGCATGGTTTTGACAAGGCCGACTGACGCCTTCGAAACGAGTCGGAGAGGCAATGAGCAACGATAAGACTGCGATCAGAAACGCTGCGACTGTGATCGTCCTGCGCGATCGGGTGGAATCCCCATCCATCCTGATGGGTCAACGCGGCGCCAAAGCGGCGTTCATGCCCAACAAGTTCGTTTTTCCAGGCGGCGCTGTTGATCCTGCAGATTCTGATGTTGCACTGGCCTCACCCCTGCCAGCGGTTTGCGCAGAGCGGTTGACAGAAAAGGCCCCCGCAGACCTGCAGCACGCGCTTGCCGTCGCGGCGATCCGTGAGCTTTGGGAAGAAACCGGCCTGATCCTGGGCAAACCCGGAAACTGGGCCGGATCAATTCCTGATGACTGGCAGAGTTTCGCGGCCACCGGTTACATCCCCGCTGCCGAGGCACTGCAGTTCGTGTTCCGCGCCTTGACTCCTCCAGGACGCCCTCGTCGGTTCGATGCACGGTTCTTTCTTGTCGATGCCTGCGAAATTCAGGGAAACCTGGACGACTTCACCCATGCATCGGATGAACTGTCTCATTTGCAATGGATTCCGCTGAGCGAAGTCCGCAAGTTCGACCTGCCATTCATTACCGAAGTCGTTCTGGCCGAGGTTGCGGCCCGCGCCGCCGACCCCACCCCGCCAGTTTCAGTGCCCTATTTCCACAACAATGACGAAGCGAGCCTTTTCCTGCGCCTGCGCGGCTATCCGATGCCCGATACGCATTGAAGCACCAAACTAGCGCATGCGGCTCACGACCACGGTAACTTCCGGCTTTTTGCCGATCTCACTCTGCGCGGTCTGACGAACGATACGTCGGAGCGCTTCTTCGAGCTTGTCATCGTCTCCCAGTGTCTTGGCTTCGGCTCGCATCAGGAATTGGTTGAGGTCTTCCTCAAGAATCTCGATCAGCCCTGCTTTTGAGCTTCCTATCTCAGGCAGACCGATCACGTCACACCACGGCTCCCCTAAAGGCTCGTCCTCTTCATCCAGAATTGTTGTCACCGTGACATGGCCATTCAGCGCCATGCGGATACGGTCGCGTACTACACCATCAAGCGCGCCGATCTTAACCGTGCCGTCAAGATAAGTACGACCGGTCTCGATATATTCGGCAACCACTGGGGTATCACCGGTCAAGTCAATCTTCATCCCGTTGACCGCAACAATGCTGGTTCGCCCGCCTTCCTCTGCCAGTTTGGCGTGCTCGCGCAAGTGCCGGTGTTCGCCATGCATCGGGATAACCATCTGCGGATCAATCAGGGCGTGAATCCGCTCCAGATCTGGTCGGTTCGCATGACCCGAAACGTGATACAAACCCGTGCTGTCATCAACAACATCCACGCCTTTTTCACTGAATTGGTTGATGACACGGATTACTCCGCGCTCATTCCCCGGAATGGTTTTGGAAGAAAACAGAAACAGGTCACCTTCGGCCATCTCCAGACCACGGTACTTGCCACGCGCCAGTTGCGCACTGGCGGCGCGGCGCTCACCCTGGCTGCCGGTGACGATCAGCATCAGGTTCTGGCGCGGCATGTCCGCTGCTTCCTCTGGGCTGACCACACGCGGGAAATCTCCAAGAATACCAGTTTCCGTCGCCGCCTCAATCATGCGGCGCATCGCGCGCCCCAACAGAACCACCGAGCGTCCTGCGCGCTCACCGGCTTCGGCAAGAGTTTTGACCCGAGCTACGTTCGAGGCAAAAGTCGTCGCGACCACCATACCAGTTGCGTTCGCCACAAGCTTTGTGATTTCGGGTCCCAATTCGGATTCTGATCGCCCCGGATGCGTAGAAAACACGTTGGTACTGTCGCAGATCAGCGCCTTGACGCCGCCGCCGGCCACGCTGGCCCAGAGATCTGGATCAAATGGCTCTCCGACAACCGGTTCTGGGTCGAGTTTGAAATCTCCCGAATGCACGACGCGCCCTGCGGGTGTATCGATTACCAATCCGGCGCTTTCCGGAATCGAATGAGATACCGGCAGAAACCCGACTGAAAACGGCCCGGCGTTAACCTGCTCTGGCCAGGCGGACACCGTTTGAACGACGTCCGGAGAATGCCCCAGATCCTCCATCTTGTGGCGGGCGATATTGGCCGTAAATGCCCGCGCATAAATCGGCGCGCCCAACGTCTCATAGCAATGCGCGACAGCGCCAACGTGATCTTCGTGCGCGTGGGTGACAAATATTGCCTCAAGCCGATCCGCCCGCTCTTTCAACCACGAGATATCCGCAAAGATCAGATCGACACCGGGCGAGCTGTCCATGTCAGGGAAAGCCACCCCCAGATCGACCAGGATCAAACGCTCCTGCCCCGGTTTGCCATACCCGTAGACATAGGCATTCATTCCAATCTCACCCGCCCCACCGAGAGGCAGGTAAATCAATCTGTCACTGCTCATGCCGAAATATTTTCCTTGTTGTATTGATGGATGACCGTCAAGCCGTGCATCGTCAGGTCGTCTTCGATCACGTCAAACCCCACATCCGCCTGATCGAACAATGGTGCCAGCCCACCAGTGGCGACAACTTGCATCGGCATTCCGTATTCCGCCTTGATCCGGCTTATAAGACCTTCGATCAGACCCGAATACCCCCAATACACCCCCGACTGAATGCAACCAACGGTATTAGTTCCGATCACTTTCTCGGGGCGGCTGATATCGATATGAGGCAGCGCCGCGGCCCCCATGTGCAAGGCTTCAAGGCTCAGGTTAACGCCCGGCGCGATAATCCCGCCGACATAGGCCCCGTCAGCCGCCACCACATCGAAATTCGTGGCCGTTCCGAAATCTACAACAACGACATTGCCGCCATGCCGGTCAAACGCGCCTGCAGCATTGGCAAGCCTGTCAGGGCCCGGGTAAGTCCCTTCATCGACACGCGGGTTCACCGGCAAAAGGCAGTCAGGCTTCCCGACGACAAGCGGTCGGCAACCAAAAAACCGGTCGGCAAAAACCCTTAGATTGAACACAACACGCGGGACCGTGGACGCAATGATGACGTCCGAGATTTCCGCTTCGATCCCGTAGTGCTTCACCAGCGTCGAGTACCAGGTGAAATATGCATCCGCCGTGCGTGCGTGGTGCGTCGAGGTCCGAAGGGTGCACAGGAACTTCTCACCGTCCCAGATCGAAAAGACGGTATTGGTATTGCCGCAGTCAATCGCCAAAAGCATTGGAAAACCCTTCAGAAATACACGTCCGCCGCCGCGATCCTTGCGCGGCCCTTGGCCGTGTTTAGGACAAGGTTACCTTCGCCGTCCACCGTTTCGAACGTTCCTACGGTCTCGGACGTCGCGGTGCGGGCGGTGATAGCCTCTCCCAGCCGAGCGGCCCGAGCAAGCCACGCCGTTCGGATCGGCTCAAAGCCGTAGGTCAGGAATTGAGTCTCGTAGTGCGCAAAGGCAGCCGCCAACTCGGTCAGAAAATCCTCTGCCCCCACTTGCGAGCCGGTTTCTGACAAAAGCGAAACCGGGCGCACCGCGCCGGGTTCGATCAGGTTGCGCGGAGGCGCTTCGACGAGGTTGACACCAATGCCGATCGCCAGATGCGAAACCCCGCGGCCTTGTCCGGTACTCTCTAGCAATATACCCGCAAGCTTGCCGCCATTCAGCAGCACGTCATTTGGCCACTTCAAAGCCAGACCATCCGTTCGACCGGTGACGGCATGACAGGCATCGAAAAGCGCCAATGCCGCAACAAAACTGCGCAGCGCAACCTGTTCTGGTGGTCCTTCGGGGCGCATGACCAAAGTTGCTGCGAGATTGCCGCGTGGGTGAGTCCAGACACGGCCCCGACGCCCGCGCGCCGCGGTCTGGCGGTGCGCCATGATCCAGACCGGCCCACGTAGAGATGACGCAATTCTGGCGGCTTCGTTCAGCGTGCTATCCACTTCGTCCAGAATGTGGAGCCCGTAACCGTGTGGCCAGTCACTCACGACAAAAAGGCCCGGTCCAAAAACCGAGCCTCCTTTTTCGGATTTGCCACCCTATCAGTTGACAAGTGTTGCTGCCGCTGCCGCAGCGGCTCCTTCGACACCGAATTGATAGAACACACCAACCAGCATCAGCGCGGCCGATCCCATCAGGGCAACCCAAAGAACCGGCGACGAATGTGTATCGATCGGATCTTCGTTTTCTGCACCGAAGTACATGTAGAAAACGATCCGCAGATAGTAGAACGCTCCGATCACTGATGCTATGGCCGAAGCGATGACCAAGCCGGTCAGACTTGCATCGATACCCGCCTGCCAAACGCCAAATTTTGCAAAGAATCCAAGCATTGGCGGCACGCCGGCCAAGCTGAACATCAGGATCAGGACTGCCAACGCCTTACCCGGATCGCGGCGCGCAAACTGGCGCAACGCGTCGATATCGGTCACGGGTTTGCCGTCCCGCTCCATCATCAGGATAAAGGCGAAAGTGCCAACGTTCATGGTGACATAAATCGCCAAGTACATCAGCATCGCCTTGATGCCCAACTGAGTGCCCGCAGCCAGACCGATCAGGGCATAGCCCATATGGGCAATCGACGAATAAGCCATCAGCCGCTTGATGTCGCGCTGCCCAATGGCAGCAAAGGCACCTAGGAACATCGAAAGGACGGAAAGCAGAACAATCACTTGCTGCCAGTCTGCCACAGCGCCGCCAAACGCGTCATGCATGACACGGGCGAACAGTGCCATCGCCGCAACTTTCGGAGCTGTCGCAAAAAAAGCGGTGATCGGGGTCGGAGAACCTTCGTAGACATCCGGTGTCCACATGTGAAACGGAACCGCTGACACCTTGAAGGCCAGACCCGAGATCAGCAGGATCAGACCTATCAGCAATCCAATCGACACATCACCGTGTTGCGCCGTCTTGATGATACCGGAAAACAGCGTCGTTCCAGAATAGCCATAGACCAATGATGCGCCATAGAGCAGAAGACCCGAGCTCAGCGCGCCAAGCACGAAATATTTCAATCCTGCTTCGGTCGATTTGGCGCTGTCCCGGCGCAGGGCCGCGACTACGTAGAGCGACAGGGACTGCAATTCGAGCCCCATATAGAGAGACATCAAATCGCCCGCGCTGACCATCATCATCATGCCGACAGCCGAAAGCGCCACCAAAAGCGGGTATTCAAAGCGCAGCAGACCACGGCGCGACATGTACTCCTGGCTCATCACCAGAACTGAGGCTGCAGCCAATAGGATCGCAACCTTGGCAAACCGGGCGAAACTGTCATCCACGAACATGCCATTGAACGCAACACGCGTCGTGCCGCCATTGGTGGCAATCCAGAACGAAAGCGCTGCCATCAGGCCCGCGGTCACCCAGACCAAAATTGGAGCCAGAGCGTCTTTGCTGGTATAGACAGCCCCGATGAGAGCCGCCATCGCGTAGACAGCCAGAACGATTTCCGGCAAAATTACAGTCAGATCAGCCTGGATCATGTCTCCACAGCTCCCTTAATGCGATGCAGCGACTTGGGTCGCGGCCTCAGCCGCGGCCAGAGCCGTGTCATAGTTCGAAATCAGTGAAGCCGTCGAGTTGCCGATCACGTCTGTGACCAGCGACGGGTAGACGCCCAGCAGAATGGTCATGACGATCAGCGGCGCAAAGACCAGTCGCTCGCGGGCACTCATGTCGGTGATCGATTTCAGGCTTTCCTTGATCAAATCACCAAAGACCACACGGCGATAAAGCCACAGTGCGTAGCCAGCCGAGAATATCACACCCGATGCCGCAACGGCTGTTACCCAAGTGTTGACGGGGAATGTTCCCATCAGGGTCAGGAACTCTCCGATGAAGCCTGAGGTACCCGGCAATCCGACATTGGCCATGGTGAACAGCATGAATACCAGCGCATAAGCCGGCATGCGGATAACCAGACCGCCATAGGCCTCGATATCGCGTGTGTGCATCCGGTCATAGATCACGCCAACGCAAAGAAAGAGTGCGGCAGAGATGAAACCGTGGCTGAGCATCTGAAAAATCGCCCCATCAATCCCTTGTTGGGTGGCAGCAAAGATGCCCATGGTGACAAAACCCATGTGCGCAACCGACGAATAGGCGATCAGCTTCTTCATGTCCTCCTGCACCAGCGCGACCAGCGACGTGTAAACAACCGCAATTGCAGACATCCACAGCACGACGTCGGTCATGACCGCCGCTCCCACCGGGAACATCGGCAGGCTGAAGCGCAGGAAACCGTAGCCGCCCATTTTCAAGAGGATCGCCGCAAGAACGACCGAACCTGCAGTGGGCGCCTGAACATGTGCGTCAGGAAGCCAGGTATGAACCGGCCACATGGGCATCTTCACTGCAAATGAGGCAAAGAAAGCCAGGAACATCAGCGTCTGCACGCCGCCCACGACATAAATCCCCATCACGTTGAAGCCTTCGGACGAGAACTGATGGCTCATCAACGCTTCGATGTCGGTGGTACCGGCATCTGCATACATATAAACCATCGCAACCAGCATCAGAACCGAGCCGAGGAAGGTGTAAAGGAAGAACTTGAAGCTGGCATAGATGCGGTCCTTGCCGCCCCAAATGCCGATGATCAGGAACATCGGGATCAGACCTGCCTCGAAGAACAGGTAGAACAGCACAAGATCCAGCGCCATGAACACGCCCAGCATCAGCGTTTCCAGCAGCAGGAAAGCAATCATGTATTCCTTGACGCGGTCTGTCACATTCCAGCTGGCCAGAATGGTCAGCGGCATGATGAAAGTGGTCAGCAGCACGAACAGAACGCTGATGCCATCCACGCCCATCTTGTATTTCAGGCCCATCAGCCATTCACCCTCTTCCACCATCTGGAAGCCGGTGTTCGAAGGATCAAAGCCTGTGTAGATGCCGATTGAGACCAGAAAGGTTACCGTGGTTGCAAACAATGCCGTCATCTTGGCATTGCGCTGCGCCGCCGCGTCATCGCCCCGTAGGAACAGGCCAAGAATCAGTGCAGCAACGGCCGGAATAAAGGTTACAATGGAGAGGATATTGTCCATCAGTGCGCCCCTCCGCCGATCGACATCCAGGTGACCAGGGCAGCAAGCCCCAGAACCATCCAGAAGGCATAAGTGAAAATGTACCCCGACTGCGCCTTGCCTGCGAGGCGGGTGAAATAGGGAACAATGCCCATTGCTACTCCGTTCAGGAAGCCGTCGATTGTGTTTCCATCACCGCGTTTCCACAGGAACCGCCCAAGAGCCATTGCAGGTTTGACAAAAATCGCGTCATAAATTTCGTCAAAGTACCACTTGTTCTTCAGAAACAGGTACAGTGGACGTTGGTTCTGAGCCAGTCGCACCGGCAGTGTCGGATTCACGATATAGAAGAGATAGGCCAAGCCAAAGCCAAGCACCATTGCGACAAAGGGGGAAACCTTTACCCATTTCGGTGCGGCATGAGCGTCATCAAGAACATGGTTGTTCTCACCGATATAGATACCGCCTTCGCCCGGTTTGCCGGCAAACACATAGTGATGTTCACCCGAGATCGCTGCTTCGTCATGACCGGTATCCGTCTCGCCATGCCCCTCGTCGGTGGTTGCCGCATGAACTGCTTCTTGGCCGTGGCTGTCGCTGGCCGCGTCAGCAGTTTCCTCCCCATGATCCGTGGTGGCGGCTTGGCTGTCGGCTTCGACATGAGCTGAAGCTTCGACAACGGAAATGCCATAGAACTTGCCAACTTTATCGGCATGACCGAAGAAGTTTCCGTACCAGATCATGCCCGCAAAGATTGCTCCCAGCGATAGAATACCCAACGGAACCAGCATGACCATCGGGCTTTCATGCGCATGTTCATGCGTGTGCTTGTCGCCGCGCGGCTCGCCATAGAAGGTCAGGAAGATCAGACGCCAGCTGTAGAACGAGGTGAACGCGGCAGCAACTACCAACAACCAGAAGCCATAGCTTGACCCGCCCGCGTAGGCGCTTTCGATAATCGCGTCTTTTGACAGGAAACCGGCAAAACCAAAGGTGGTCAGCGGGATACCGACACCGGTAATCGCCAGGGTACCGATCATCATCGCCCAGAAGGTATAGGGGATCTTTTTGCGCAGACCGCCATATTCGGTCATCTCTTGTTCGTGATGCATGGCGTGGATCACGGAACCGGCCCCAAGGAACAACAGCGCCTTGAAGAAGGCATGTGTGAACAGGTGGAACATCGCAGCCGAATACATGCCCACGCCCGCCGCCACAAACATGTAGCCCAGCTGAGAACAGGTCGAATAGGCAATGACACGTTTGATGTCGGTTTGCACCAAACCCACGGTCGCGGCAAAGAATGCAGTTGAGGCGCCCAGCACGGTCACGAAACCGGCAGCCCCCGGGGCGAATTCAAATAGCGGAGACATGCGGCAGACCAGAAACACGCCTGCGGTCACCATGGTCGCGGCGTGGATCAGCGCCGACACAGGCGTCGGGCCTTCCATCGCGTCCGGCAGCCAGGTGTGCAGGATCAGTTGCGCCGACTTGCCCATCGCTCCGATGAACAGCAGTACGCAGATGACCTCGATCGAGGTCCACTCACCCCATAGGAAGGTTAGCTTGCTTTCCGCCAGCGACGGCGCCGATGCAAACACGTCGGAAAAGTTGATGCTGTCGGTCAGGAAGAACAGTCCGAATATCCCCAGCGCAAACCCAAAGTCGCCCACACGGTTGACCACGAAAGCCTTGATGGCGGCCGCGTTGGCTGTGGGCTTGCGATAGTAGAACCCGATCAGGAGGTAAGATGCGACGCCCACGCCTTCCCAGCCAAAGAACATCTGTACCAGATTGTCCGAGGTCACCAGAGCCAGCATCGCAAAGGTAAAGAAGCTGAGATAGGCAAAGAAACGCGGCTTGTAGCTTTCGCCTTCGCGCCATTGCGGGTCGTGATCCATATAGCCAAAGCTATAGAGATGCACCAGCGCCGAAACGGTCGTCACCACGATCAGCATGATCGCGGTCAGCCGGTCCAGACGGATCGCCCATTCGGTAGACAACGTTCCGCTTTCAATGAATCGAAGAACAGGTACCGAATAGGACCCGCCTGAATGGGCGGACGGGTCGAAAGTAAAGAAAACGATCCAGCTGAGAATACAGGCAAGAAACAGCAGGCCCGTAGCGGTCCAGAGCGCCGCTTTTTCACCAATGAATTTCCAGCCGAACCCGCAAAGGATGGCGCCCACCAGCGGGGCAAAGAGGATGGTTGTTTCCATGATCTCTTACCCCTTCATCATGTTGACGTCTTCGACTGCAATCGTGCCGCGGTTGCGGAAGAAGCAGACCAGAATTGCAAGACCAATCGCGGCCTCGGCGGCGGCGACGGTCAGCACGAACAGCGTGAATACCTGCCCCACCAGATCGCCAAGAAAGGACGAGAAAGCCACAAGGTTGATATTCACCGCCAGCAGCATCAGCTCGATACTCATCAGCAGGATGATGACGTTCTTGCGGTTCAGAAAGAGACCAAAGATGCCGATGACGAACAGCGTCGCCGCGACCGTAAGATAGTGTTCAAGTCCGATCATCGTCTCAAAGTCCCTGCCCCGGTTTCACGTCCTTCAGTTCCATCGCCTTGGCCGGGTCGCGCATCATCTGGCCGATGATGTCCTGACGCTTGATGTCCTGACGGTGGCGCAGCGTCAGCACGATGGCGCCGATCATCGCCACCAGCAGGATCAGGCCCGCCAGCTGGAACAGAAGGAAATATTGATCATAGATGATGAGGCCCAGAGCCTCGGTATTGTGACGGTCGCTAGGCACAGGCTGCGCAAGTTGCTCAGCTGCACCATGCGCACTTTCCCAGGCACCGAATGCCATGACGAACTGCATCAGGATCACCAGCCCGATCAGCAGCGCCAGCGGCATGTATCGCGCCATCTCAGCCTTTAGTTCGGCAAAATCCACATCCAGCATCATCACCACGAAAAGGAATAGAACCGCCACCGCGCCGACATAGACGATGATCAGCAGCATGGCGACAAATTCCGCCCCTAGCAAAACGAACAGCCCCGCCGAGGAGAGAAACGCCAGGATCAACCACAGGACCGAGTGCACCGGTTGGCGGCTGATCACCGTGAACAGCCCGCCGGTGATGGCGCTGATGGCAAACAGATAGAAGGCAAAGACGGTCATTGATCCTCATCCTCGTTGTCGCCCATGACCTCTTGCGCCAGATCCAGCGCGCGGGTCATGGCCGGGATGCCGGCAAAAACCGACATCTGACCGATCGTTTCCACGATCTCTTGTTTCTTGGCACCCGCTTCCAGCGCATGACGCACGGTCTGGCGCACGGCTGAATCCGCCTGAGCGCCCTGACAGGTCAGCCCGGCCAACGTCAACAGCAGTCGGGTCTTGGCATCCAGCCCGTCCTTGTTGACGGTGTTGCCGAACATCATCTCCATGACCTCTTTTGGCATGGTCGGCCACAGCGCTTCGAACCCTTTGGGCGAGAAGCTTTCCATCGCCGGGTTCATAGCCTTGGCCATGTCCTGAGCCTGCTTCATCATCAGCTCGAACGGATTTGTCGGCGTATCACTCATCTGTAAGGCGCGTCCATTTCCAGATTGCGGGCAATCTCGGCTTCCCAGCGTTCGCCGTTGTCGAGCAGCTTCTCCTTGTCGTAGAACAGCTCCTCGCGGGTCTCAGTTGCGAATTCAAAGTTCGGGCCTTCGACGATTGCATCCACCGGGCAGGCCTCTTGGCAGAAACCGCAGTAGATGCACTTGGTCATGTCAATATCATAACGCGTGGTACGGCGGCTGCCGTCTTCGCGTGGTTCCGCGTCGATGGTGATGGCTTGCGCCGGGCAGATCGCCTCGCATAGTTTGCAGGCGATGCAGCGTTCTTCACCGTTCGGATAACGGCGAAGGGCGTGCTCACCCCGGAAACGCGGAGACAGGGGGCCTTTTTCGTGCGGGTAATTCACCGTGGCCTTGGGGGCGAAGAAGTACTTCATTCCCAGTTTGAAGCCGACCCAGAAATCCTGCAGCAGGAAGTATTTGGCAGCGCGGGTGTAGTCGATTTGAGACATATCTTATGAATCCTCCTCGCAATGGCCAAAAGTATCTTCGAGAATAAACTGAACTTGCTCGCTCACATCTGAAGCATTTGCATCAACTGCCAAAACCCGGCGGCCGGCCTCAATCGCGTGCTTGCACTCGGCATCAGTTTGCGCTGAAAGCAAGGTCTTTACGTTGACATGGTTAGGTAGATTTCCAGCCTCGACGCTCACCTCAACGAATTCAGAAAGCCGTTCTTTGTCATCCGGCGTTATTCGCAGGCACTCTACCAGATCCAATAGTGCCATTGATTTATGGCGCACCGGGTCCGGGATAGGTTTTCGGCTCTTCAAAGCCACCATGTACGCAGCCATGTCTCCGATTTGGATCGCGTTTACTACGGATCCGATTACGTATTTGTCAAAAGCCAGATGCTGCTCTGCAGACACGAGCGGGTATTTTTGGCCCAACTCGTTTGAGAAGGATTCACGAAGACCTTCATCGAATTGGAATACTATTTTGAACTCAGGCGCAAAAACTTTGTGAGCAACATCAAGCAAACTCTGAACTTCGCCCGGTTCAGTTTCGGCAGCATAGGCAGGTGCGTTCAAATAAGTGAACATAATGAGCGAGGCAAATATGTGTCGCATTTTCTGCTCCATCAACCCACGCTCCAACGGGCGAACGCGCCCCAGAACCAGTCGAATTTCGCCGCAAAAGACACGAAGACCACCCAGACCAGCGAGAACGGCAGGAACACTTTCCAGCCCAAGCGCATCAGCTGGTCGTAGCGGTAGCGCGGGGTGATCGCCTTGACCATCGCGAAGAGGAAGAAGAAGAATGCCATCTTGGCGACCATCCACAGCACGCCGTCCGGCAGGCCCGGGATCGGTGACAGCCAGCCGCCGAAGAACAGCAGCGACGTCAGCGCGCACATCAGGAAGATGGCGATGTATTCGCCTGCCATGAACAGCAGGAAGGGCGTGGCGGAGTATTCGACCTGATAACCCGCCACCAGTTCCGATTCCGCTTCGGGCAGGTCAAACGGTGGTCGGTTCGTTTCAGCCAGTGCCGAGATGAAGAACAGGAAGACCATCGGGAAATGTGGCAGCCAGTACCAGCTGAACAGGCCCAGATTGCCGTCCTGCGCTCGCACGATCTCGCCAAAATTCATCGATCCGGTCGAGATGATCACGCCGATGATGATCAGGCCGATCGAAACTTCATAAGAGATCATCTGTGCAGCAGAGCGCAGCGAGCCCAGGAACGGGTATTTTGAGTTTGACGCCCACCCGCCCATGATCACGCCATAAACCTCCAGCGAGGACACAGCAAAGACATAGAGGATCGCGACGTTGATATCCGACAGTACCCAACCATCGTTGAACGGGATCACCGCCCAGGCGATCATCGCCAACACGAACGAGGTCAACGGTGCGAGGATAAAGACGGCGCGGTCTGCTCCGGCAGGAATGACCACTTCCTTGACCACGTATTTCAACGCGTCGGCCACCGATTGCAGCAGGCCATAGATCCCCACCACGTTCGGCCCGCGCCGCATCTGAACAGCAGCCCAAATCTTGCGGTCGCCATAGACCAGAAACAGAAGCGAAATCATCACAAAGGCAACAACAGCAAGCACCTGCGCCAGAATGATGATGGCTATTCCGCCTGGGGTGTTAAAGAAATCAGCCATTTGTCCTCACACCGTAGGTATTCCGTTTCCCGCGCTTCATGCTTTGGCCAAAGACCAGCAAGTCCTGCGGTTGGGTCGGCGCGTTGGTGTAAACAGCATCCGCCGCCGCAACGCCACCCTTATTGTTCGGTTCCATGCGCATTTGACGCACGACGACACCGCCCAAGACGGTATGCGCCATTATCGGAGATATGAAACAGATCTGGTTCATTCTGCCGCGATCTTCTCTGCCATGCGTGCTTTTGCCTGAGCCGACAGTTCAGCCATCAGTTGTGAACCACGCGCAATCGGGTTGGTCAGATAGAAGTCCTTTACCGCATTCCGGAAGCTAGCCTTACCCAAAGCCCCGGCATCAAGCAGCTGCACCTCGTTCTTGATCACTTCGTCGATACGGGCCAGATGCGGAATGGCCTCAACAATAGCCATTCGCAGTTGCGCCAGAGTGTCGTAAGGCAGGGCCGTCCCCAATTCGGCGCTGAGTGCGCGCAGGATCGCCCAGTTTTCCTTTGCCTCGCCCGGCGCAAAACCGGCCCGTATTGCTAGCTGCGGGCGACCCTCGGTGTTCACGAACAGGCCGTTTTCCTCGGTATACGCTGCCCCCGGCAGAATTACATCTGCGCGATGTGCACCGCGGTCGCCATGACTGCCCTGGTAAATGACAAATGCGCCCTCACCGATTTCGACCTCGTCTGCCCCGAGATTATAGATTACATCCGCAGCGCTGACCGCTTCCATGCCGCCCTCGTTGGTGGCATCCACATCCAACGCGCCCACGCGCGAGGCTGCCGTGTGCAGAATTATCAGACCACTTTCCGTGTTGGCGGCAATGGTCTGCGCCGCGGCAAGAACGGCAGCGCCATCCGCCTCTTGCAGCGCGCCCTGCCCAACTATGACCAACGAGGGCTTGCTCTTGATTTCATCGTCACCCCCCATGTCCAAGACTTTTTGCAGTGCCGCGCGGTCGTCGCCCATATGATGATAGTGGTAGGTCAGATCGACCGCCGGACCCACCAGAGCCACCTCGGCCCCGTGCGCCCAGGCCTTTCGGATGCGGGCGTTCAGAACAGGCGCCTCGTCGCGCGGGTTGGTGCCGATCAAAAGAATTCGTTCGGCGGAGTCAATGTTTTCGATGGCGGCAGTACCGGCATACGCCCCACGGTTTCCGGCAGGCAATCGCGCGCCGTCGGTGCGGCATTCGACAACACCGCCCAGCCCTTCTATCATTTGTTTCAGCGCAAAGGCGGCTTCGACCGGGGCAAGATCGCCCACGATTCCCGCTGCTCTTTCCGCTCCTTTCAGGGCGTCAGCGGCTTTGCCTAATGCCTCAGCCCAACTTGCCGGGCGCAGCTTTCCGTTTTCTCGAACATAAGGCTTATCCAGACGCTGACGGCGCAGACCGTCCCATACAAACCGGGTCTTGTCGGAGATCCATTCCTCGTTCACGCCGTCATGATTGCGCGGCAGAATGCGCATTACTTCGCGCCCCTTGGTGTCGACGCGGATGTTTGAGCCAAGCGCATCCATCACGTCAATGCTTTCGGTTTTCGTCAATTCCCACGGGCGTGCTGTAAACGCATAAGGTTTCGAGGTCAGCGCCCCAACCGGGCACAGGTCGATAATGTTGCCCTGCAGGTTCGAGTCCAGCGTCTGGTTCAAATACGAGGTGATCTCGGCATCCTCACCGCGCCCTGTCTGACCCATCTGAGTGATCCCGGCGACTTCGGTGGTGAAGCGCACGCAGCGTGTGCAACTGATGCAGCGGGTCATTGCAGTCGAAACCAGCGGCCCAAGGTCCAAATCGTCAACCGCTCGCTTTGCTTCCTTGAAGCGGGTACCCGACAGGCCATAGGCCATCGCCTGATCTTGGAGATCACATTCGCCGCCTTGATCGCAAATCGGGCAATCCAGCGGGTGATTGATGAGCATGAACTCCATCACGCCTTCTCGGGCTTTCTTGACCATAGGCGAATTGGTTTTGACGACCGGCGGCTGACCTTCCGGACCAGGGCGCAAATCGCGCACCTGCATGGCGCACGAGGCTGCGGGCTTCGGCGGGCCGCCGACGACCTCAACCAGGCACATACGGCAATTTCCGGCGATCGACAGACGCTCGTGATAGCAGAAACGCGGCACTTCAACTCCGGCCTCTTCACAGGCCTGGATCAGGGTCATCGAGCCATCGACTTCGATTTCCTGCCCGTCAATATTGATCTTGCGGAGGTCAGACATGATCTAATTCGCCCTCAGTAGCGCGCCAATTGCGCTTTTGTTCTTGATTTCCAGCTGGCCGAGCCGACACAGGTCGCCCGGTTTATCATAGTTCAAGCCCAACCCAGCCATGTATTTCCGACCACGCGCCTTCATACGTTCCTTTTCCGCGTCGGAATCCAGAACCGCGCGGATTTCGGAATCGGAATACCCCAAGGCGTTCGCTTCGGCCCGCAAACGCCGGATTTCGCCGATCCCCTTGAAAATGCGCCCGTTGATATCGTCACACGTCTTGCGAATTTCATTGGCGACCACGATGGTGAAGATGCCGTCGGCGATCTGTGGAACTTCGCGCAAAGGGGGCTTAGCTCCGGCCAATGCCGGCACTGAGAAAGACAAGGCAGCGAACGCGACTGTTAGCTTCGACACAACAGATCCTTTCGATTGGGATTTCCCCAAGCGAAACCATGTCCTGACGCTATTCGATAACGTCAGCTCCCGATGGCTAGGATATGCTGAACAGTCGTTCATGGCCTCCGGCATGTCCCCGCGAAAGTCAGCTTGTTGTCCACAATGCGCAGGTTTTGTGGGTCGGTGTCAGGCCCGACTTTCCAAACGATGTCGGACGACCCATAGTTTTCGATGCAATACCGTGTTCCTGCATACCGACCGGCTTCGCGCGCACCGTCTGCAGACTGCGACGCATCAGATACGGTCACTGTGAAATCGGCAAGAGACACCTTTTTGTCCACAGCTTGCGCCTTGGTTGGAAAAAAGTGCCCATCGAACAAAACTCGGTTCGCCTTTTGCTCTCGCGCACACCCAGCAGTGACAGCAGCAATAACCAAAACGCCAGCAACAGAAAGATGCGCCCGGGACCGCGTGCAGATGGGCGACACAGAGTGGTCCGGCCGATCAAAGGCTTCTGCTACGTGATATCGAAAAAACCGGTTCAAAACAGTGCCACCAA
>NZ_JBXWSF010000072.1:0-21053 GCF_059613285.1 Ruegeria sp. BHSB058
GACGCGATCAGCTCGATCTCGTCGCGCTGACGGCCAAGCTCCGACGCGATCGAGCCGTAAAGCTCAGGATCACGATCCGCGAGAGATTGGGTGAAAAAATCGTCGGTACGATAGGGGGCATTCATGTCGAAACCTTTCGAATTGTGTTGGTCGTTCCGGTCCGGAACAGCAAAACTGGGGGGCAGGGGCAGAGCAGGTCTGGACCTCGTCACAATCACTTTGCGAAAGCCGTTTGGACCCGTACCTGCCTGTTGCCCAAGATGTTGTCTGTGTCAGATCACCCGGTCACGCGGCGGGCGTCCCTCGAAGAAATCGCTCAGATTGTCCAGAACGCGAAATCCCATGGCTTCGCGCGCTTCTCGGGTGGCGCTTCCCAGATGGGGCAGCATGACCAGATTGTCGCAATGCAACAGGTCCGGGCTGACGTGGGGTTCTCCGTCGAAGACGTCGAGCGCTGCGCCGCCGATAGTGTCAAACATGAGGGCCTGGATCAGGGCATGTTCATCGATGACCTCGCCGCGGGCGGTATTGATCAGGTAGGCGTCAGGCTTCATCAAGTCGAGACGGCGACCGTCGATCAGATGCCGGTTGGCGGCACCTCCGGGGCAGTGCAGCGAGACAAAATCGCATTGCGGCAGCAAGTCGTCGATGGTGTCGACCTGCGTGGCATTGCATTGGTTCAGAATCTCCGACGAGACACGCGACCGGTTCTGTACAAGAATTTTCATGCCAAACCCGTGATGGGCGCGACGGGCCATTTCCTGGCCGATTCGACCGAAACCGATGATGCCCAATGTCTTGCCGCTGACTTTGGTGCCGACAAGATGTGTGGGCCGCCATCCTGTCCATTGGCCCGCGCGCAACTCTCGTTCTCCTTCGCCTGCTCGGCGGGCAACCATGAGCAACAACGTCATCGCGAGATCGGCAGTACATTCTGAAAGCACGTCGGGTGTATTGGTGACGGTCATTCCCAGGTCGCGTGCCGCAGGCTCGCAAATGTGGCTGTACCCAACACCGTAGTTGGCCAGGATCCTGGTTTGCGCCGACGGTACGTCCAGTGCTTCGGCATTCAGTGTATCGGTCACAGTCGGTAGAACCGCATCATACCGTTTGAGCGCTTCGCGAATTTCCGCCGGGGTCAAAGGTTTGTCCCCGGTATTCAGAACTGCGTCATAGCTCTCCATCAGTTGCGCCTCGACGGCGGCGGGCCAACGACGGGTGACAAGGACAGAGGGTTTGACCATCACGCTGCCTTTCCCATGACACGGGCGATGGTTTCGCCAATCACAGCGGGGTTTTCAGCCACGGTCACGCCTGCGGCCGAAAGGATTTCCACCTTTTCCGACGCACTTTCGCCAAAGGCCGAGATGATCGCACCAGCATGGCCCATCGTTCGCCCTTTGGGAGCGGTCAGGCCAGCGACATAGGCCACCACGGGCTTTGTGACGTGATTGCGGATATATTCTGCGGCTTCCGCCTCCTGAGGTCCGCCGATTTCTCCGATCATGGCGATCACCTCGGTGTCCTCGTCCTGCTCGAAGCGTTCCAGGATGTCGCGGAAAGACGAGCCGTTGATCGGGTCGCCGCCAATTCCGACGCTGGTCGAAACACCGATGCCGCGTTCCTTCAACTGCGCGGCCGCTTCATAACCCAGCGTGCCCGAACGTCCGATGATGCCGACAGGGCCAGGCAGATAGATATGGCCCGGCATGATCCCCAGCAGCGCTTTGCCCGGGCTGATCGTACCTGCGCAATTGGGGCCGGTCAGAACCATGCGCCGCTCTTTCGGATAACGGTACATGTAACGCTTGACGCGGATCATGTCCTGCGCCGGAATGCCGTCGGTGATGCACACGCAATAGCGGATACCGGCGTCAGCGGCTTCCATGATCGAATCCGCGGCAAACGGCGGTGGTACAAACACCAGGCTGGCATTGGCGCCGGTTGCTTCGACGGCTTGTTTGACCGTGTCAAAGACCGGAACGCCTTCGACGGTTTCGCCGCCCTTGCCGGGAACAACCCCGCCGACAACGTTGGTGCCATATTCCAGCATGTCCTTGGTGTGGAACCTTGCCATGCGGCCGGTTATGCCCTGAACGATTACGCGGCTTTCGCGATCGAGAAGAATGCTCATTACACGGCCCTCATCTGGGTGTTATGGGTCAGATCGTGCTTCCACGCGCTCACGGCGCGTTCGGCGGCTTCCATCAGAGTTGTTGCACGGATGATGGGCAGGCCCGATTTCGCAAGAATCTTTTGACCTTCCTCGACATTCGTTCCGGCAAGCCGAACTATGACGGGCAGATCGATCTGCAATTCGCGCAGCGCCTGCACGACACCTTCGGCAACCCAGTCACAGCGGTTGATGCCCGCAAAGATATTGACCAGCACCGCCTGAACGTTCTTGTCTGACAGGACAAGACGGAACGCCTTGGCCACCCGTTCGGGCGAAGCACCGCCGCCAATGTCGAGGAAGTTTGCAGGCTCACCACCAGCCAGCTTGATCGTGTCCATCGTGGCCATCGCAAGGCCGGCGCCATTCACGATGCACCCAATATTGCCCTCGAGCCCGACATAGGACAGGCCGCGGTCCGCCGCACGGCTTTCGCGCGGGTCTTCCTGACTTTTATCGCGCAGTTCAGAGATTTGCGGATGACGGAACAGGGCGTTGTCGTCAAAGCTCATCTTGGCATCCAGCGCCAGAACCCGATCGTCGCCGGTGATTACCAGGGGATTGATTTCCACCATGGTCGCGTCCAGCTCACTGAATGCGGCATAACACCCTTGCAATGTACGGACCATTTGCTGAATCAGGCGGGGTTCCAGACCAAGGTTGAAGGCAATCTCCCGGGCCTGGAATTCCTGCAAACCTACTGCCGGTTCCACTGTGGAGCGCACGATACTTTCGGGTTTTTCCGCCGAAATCTCCTCGATCTCCATGCCACCTTCAGAGGATGCAACAATCATGATCCGCTGGCTGGAGCGATCAAGCACGAAACCAAGATAAATCTCGCGATCGATCGGCACCGCGCTTTCCACATAGACGCGATAGATGCCCTTGCCCTCGGGGCCGGTCTGATGGGTTACCAGCTTTCGACCGAACAGGTCATCGCATGCTTCGTAGATCTCGCCTTCGCTATTGCAAAGCTTGACGCCGCCCGCCTTGCCGCGACCGCCGGCATGGACCTGTGCTTTGACGATCCATTTGTCGCCGCCCAATTCGCGGGCGCGATAAGCGGCCTGCTCCGGGCTGTAGGCCAACGCTCCCGAAGGAACTTCGACCCCGAAATTCGAAAGAATTTCTTTCGCCTGATACTCATGAATGTCCATTTGGAGTTCTCTCTTTTCTGCAGCGCAATTCAGGCGGCGATCGAAGTGCCGTAACGGCTCTCGAGCAAAGCCTCGACGACGTCGTTGTCCACCTGACCTCCGAGCTCCCGCAGGGCTTCGGCAAACAGACGCACGATCCGGCTGACGGCTTGGCGGTTCAATTGGTTGAGAATACCGATCCGCACCTGTACTGGCGCGCTCAGTGTCGGCCATATGCCAAAGCCGCGCGCGCGGCAGTTCTGGACCAGTTCCATTTCACGGCCGGCCAGTTCCGGCGGCAGGTTGAGTACGACGAGGCTGGGCATGTCCGATGTGACTTCGCATCCCATCGCAGTTACGGCATCGCGCAGAACGTTTTCGTGGGTCCGGTACGCATTTGACCGCTTTGCCAGTCCTTCCTGCAGGGTGAGGCGCAGTGATTCATGAAAGGCAGCGACGGCATAGCCTGAATGGGTCCGGTGATAGGTGCCCTTTTCGACATCCCGACCATCGACAATTCCCCAATGGCGCGCCTCGAAAATCGGGTTGTGCACATAGGTGTAAGCGCCGGTGCTTTTCAGCGAGTCGATGTAGGCAGCGGTAAAGCTGACGGGCGCATAGGTCAGCGGCAGGCAACACAAACCTTTTTGTGGGCACGAGGCCCACCCGGCGACACCGGGAAAATCGTCGATCCGGAAATTCTCGACCCCAAGCGACGAGACGGCATCGATCAGCCCCATGACGCCATGGCGTTCGCACGCATCCGAGAACCCGCGCAGATCGTTGATACGGCCTGAACCGGTTTCCCAATGCGCCATGAAGGCCCACTTCGGCTTGTGCTCGCCCAAAGCGGCCTCGATTGTTTCGGCGGTGACCGGCTGGCCGTGCGGTACATCAATGACGATTACGCTGGCAGCTTTCGGATCGAGTGGATCGGCGGCGTGTTCCTGCGGTGTTGCTGCCTTGATCCGGAGTGTCAGCGAGTCGATGCCCGAAAAGGTTCCGTTCGAGAAAGCGACAACCTTGTCACCTGGCATGACGGCCGAGAACATGGTGTCCAGCCCGCTCCAGCCGGTGCCGGCCACAGCAAAGGTATACGCGTTTCTGGTGCCCCAGATCTCGCGCAGCATGTGCTTGCATTCGACCATTCCACGCAGAACGTCTGCTTGCATGTGATCGGCCACTCCGGCGCCGGAGAATGCCTGCAACACGCGGGCATCCGTGTTGCCCGGCCCGGGGCCAGCCGCCAACGTCTCGGGGATTTCGAGCTGGGGGAAAATCTGAAACGTCATTGACGGCCTCCACTTCATCAGGGGCAATTGCTGGCCCCGTGTCTTTCGCTGACGTGTAGAAAAGCGATACTTGCTTTGGTCCGCAACGTAACTTACTACTGCTACGGGGCTTCCAAATAGATGGGGAAAAACCTACCCAAACTGGTAAGGATACCGATGCATACAAAGAAACCTACTGCCAAAACGGGTAGGTTTTGAAAATTTTAGGTGGAATTACAATGACTGGAACTCAGCGTTCTCCAATTGCCGTCATGCTCGCTGACAACAATCCGCTGGTGTTATCGGCGATGTCCGAGATCTTCGAACGCGATCCCCGATTCTCTTTGGTCGCAACATCGGCAACTGCCGAGGGCTTCCTGGGCGCGGTGATGCGGGTGCCGGTAAAGGTCTGCATCGTCGCTTGGGATTTGCCGGTTCTGGGCGCCGCGAAACTCATAGAAGTGCTGCGAGAGCAGGAAAACGCGCCGCGTTTTGTCATCTACGGGGATGAAGTTGGTGATGTGCCGCGTCTGGCGATGCAGGCGGGTGCCGCGGGTTTTGCGGCGCGCTCTGGCGAAGTCGAAGGGTTATTGGAAACCTGCGTCGATGTTGCGGCGGGCAAGATGGTTTTTCCCTTCATCGATGTCCGCAAGATGCAACGAAACCCGTTAGACAGCCTGTCACGAAAGGAAAGGGCCATTCTTGAGGCCCTTGCCAAAGGCATGTCCAATCGCGACCTGTCCAAGGACCTGCAGATTTCCACGAATACGGTGAAATTTCACCTGTCGAACATTTATGAAAAACTGTCGGTTAAGAACCGGGCGCAGGCTATCGCCTACTACTATTCTTCAAAATTCGCAGACATCAAACAGTAGGGGATTCAAAGCCACTGCATCCATCAAGTGCCAACACCAGAAAGGCCGCCATGGCGCTAAGGATCGCTGAAAAAAAGGCGACCGTTTGGCCGCCTAAGTTCAGTCCAGGAGGGTAATTCTAGTGCACATGAGGTACGACAAGTGTCGGGATTCTGGATCGTCGAAGCACCCGTTTGACGACGGTACCGATAAATGTGTGACCCGTTCCATGTTCATGCGTTCCCATGACGATCAGCCCGCAATCAAGGTCCTTGGCTCTTTGCAGGATCGCTTCCGCCGGGTGACCATCGACCAGTTCAACTGACGCAACCTTTTCGTAGGCCTGCTTTTCTTCCTTGCTCAGCGAACTGACAAAGGCCTTCTGGTTGGCCTTCAGCATGTCCTTTATGGACGCGTGCCGTTCCCTGATCGCATGCTTTCGCGATGCATCATCCTGGATGAACATCCGCAGCGTCATGATTGCGTCCTGAGTCAACGGTTCGGTCACATGCAGAACGTGAACTCTTGCATCATGCGTCTGCGCCAAAGCAATGGCGTGGCGCAAAGCATTGTCTGCGTTTGCCGACAGGTCGGTCGCGAACAGGATGTCTTTTATCTGAGGTAACATTGTTCAGTTCCTTTCATCTGCCGCTCAGTATCCGAACGCCCGAGGCAACCAAAGCGAGATTTCAGGGAAAAACGCGATGATGAAGATTGCCACAGTGTTGATGAAGGCAAACGGCAGCGCAGCCACTGATATCCGCTCGATGGAAATGTTGGATATCCCCGACGCGATGAACAGGTTTTCTCCCAATGGTGGCGTCTGAAAGCCGATACCCAGGGTACAGACCATGACAACTCCGAAGTGGATCGGATCGATGCCAACGCTGTAGGCAACCGGCAGCATGACCGGTACAAGGATCAGGATCGTGGCCAACGTTTCCATGAACATTCCGACGAACAGCAGGAACAGGATCACGAGGGTCCAGATCACATAGATATTGTCGGTGACCGACAGCATCCCCTGCGCGATGATGGCCGGAATTTGATTTTCGACCAGCAACCGCCCAAAGACCGTCGCCGTGAACATGATCAACAACACACGGCCTGTCAGCCAGGTTGTCGTTTCAAGTGACGTGAAAAGCTTGTGCCACGACAATTCCCGATAGATGAACGTACCCACCACCAGAGTGTAAAAGATCGCGACGATTGCGGCTTCTGTCGGGGTGAAGAAACCCGAATAGATACCGCCAAGGATCACGACAGGTGCCATCAACGCCCAGAAACCACGGTACATTTCACACCAGATGTGGCGCGCGGACCAGCCTTCGGTGGTTCCCTTGTAACCGTTTTTCTTGGCCAGGATGTAGTTCATGATTAACAGGCTGCCGGCGATCAGAAAGGCGGGGAAGAATCCTGCGATGAACAGTTTCGGGATGGAAACCGTCTGGAATGTACCATGTTCGGCCACGGCCTCCGGCGGCGCGGGCATGCCAAGGGCGGCAATGCCGAAGATGATCAGCGGAATCGATGGTGGAATGACGATACCAAGACCCCCGGATGACGCGGTGATCGCAGACGCGTAATCCCGGTCATACTTGCGGTCGATCATGGCCGGGATCATCAGCATACCGACCGCAGCGGTCGTTGCCGGGCCAGAACCCGAGATTGCGCCGAAGAACAGGCAGGCAAACACCGTTGCGGCAGACATGCCACCGGTGAACGGACCGGCAAAGCTTTCGGCCACGGATATCAACCGCCGGGACAGGCCTGATGCCTCCATCAAGGCTCCGGCCAGAATAAAGGCGGGCAAGGCCATCAACGGGAAAGACCCGACAGAGGTGAACGCGATCTGCACGAATTTGATCGGATTCTCATCGAGGATGAGAAACGTGATCATCGTCGAAACGCCAAGCGCCACCGTGATCGGCGCGCCAATGAACAAAAGCAGCAGGAAGCCGCCAAACAGGATATAAACGATTTCCACGCCCATCACTTGTCCTCCTCGCTTGCAGCGTGCGCTGCGTCGCCGCCGAATTCCGCGCGTACTTCTTCCAGATCGATTGCATCGGGATCGCGAAGGTCCTCATCCAGGACGATCTTTTTGTAGTTCACCTGGATGATGCGGATTGTCATCAGGGTGAACGCGATCGGCAGAACGATATATACCCAGCTCAGGTGGAACCCGAGGGTCTGTGAGGACTGGAACTTGTTCATCCGGTTGAAGATGAAATCCAGCGCCAGATAGACGAAATAGACATTGAAGCAGATCCAGAACAGATCGGCGAATGCCTCGATGAACTTGATTGCGCGAGGCGGAAGGAACTTGAACTGAAAGGTCACCCGGTTGTGGGCGCCCATCTTGGCCGCATAGCTGGCTCCGAAGAACACGAACCACACGAACATATAAACCGAAAGCTCTTCCACCCAGGAGAATGAGAAGTTGAACAACGTTCTCACCACGACCTGAAGGAACAGCAGACACACGAACACTGCCAGCAGGAACCGGCAAAGATAACTTTCGATATTGTCTAAAACACCCCAGAAGTTTTTCATGGGCCCCTCGCTGTCAGTGCGGCATGCGCCGGTTCAGCGCATGCCGTTTGTTATTGTTGAGCGATATTATTCCGAGACGGGGTCGCGACCGATCGCGGCCAGCACCGCGTTCAGCTTTTCGACGCCGCCGATGCTTTCATAGAACTTCGGCCAAACGGCAGCGGTCGCCAGGTCGATGAATTCCTGCTCGTTGTTTTCCGGATCATCGATCTGCATGCCCTTGTCGAGCAGGATCTGCTTGATCTCGGCTTCCTTGTCGCGCAGGAACTGCGCCGATGCCGCGGTTGCCGCTTTACCAGCCTCAAGGATGATTTCCTGATCTTCGGCCGACAGATCCTGGAAGACCTGCTCGGAAATGATCAGCGGTTCAATCGAGAAGATGTAGCGGATGTTCGTGACGTACTTTTGCACCTCGTAGAACTTCATCGCGTTGATGGTGGTGTAGGGGTTGTCCTGACCATCCACAACCTTGGTCTGGAGACCTGCAAAAGTTTCCGACCATGCCATCGGCGTCGGGCTGATGCCCCAGGCTTTGTAGGTGTCGATCATGATCTCGTTCTTGGGGACGCGAATGACCAGGCCTTCGAGGTCGGCAACCGACTTGACCGGCTTTTTCGAATTGGTCAGCCGGCGGAAGCCGGTATAGGTCCAGGCAATGATGCGCACGCCTGCGTCATTGATGGTGTTTTCGGTCAGCTCCTGACCGATTGGGCCCTGGGTCAGCGTTTCGGCGTCTTCCAGGCTGAGAATGACGTAAGGCAGCGTGAACACGCCCACAGAGGGCGAAAACGGTGTCACGTTGTTGATCGCCAACAGCGACATGTCCAGCGTGCCGATCGCAGCCTCGTTCACGGTGTCCTGTTCCGAGCCCAGCTGGCCGTTCAGAAACAGTGTTGCGGTATGATTGCCGCCGGACAATTCCTCAAGTTTCGCCTTGAATGCCAGGCCCGTGGCTTCCTGGCTTGATCCGCCGCTGTCGCCCACCGCGATTTTGAAGTTTTTGGCCTGAGCGGGGGCCGTAAGAGCAAAAGCCGCAACTGATGCAGCAATCGCAAACGATGACAGGTTTTTGATGAGTGTCATAAAGTCTCCTCCGGAGTTGGACTTTTTGTCTTGCTGGATCAGGCGACAGACACAGCAATGCCGCGCGCCGAAATCCAATGGAAAACATATAATTTGCAATTACCGTTCAGGTAATACAAAGTAATCGAAGCAAAGTTTGATAAACAGGAAACCTTTTATCTCGCGAAAATCGATCATATCGCGCGTGGCGAACGTAGACATCCGGCTGTTGGAGGTTTTTCGCACGGTCGTTGCATGCGGTGGGTTCACCGCGGCCGAGTTCGAGCTGAACATCGGCCGCTCGACCATCAGCAAGCATATTTCCGATCTGGAAACGCGTCTGAACCTCAAGCTTTGCCACAGGGGGCCGGCAGGTTTTTCCCTGACATCCGACGGGCAGCATGTTCTGGACGCTGCCGAAGACCTGTTCGCTGCGATCGACAAGTTTCAAGAACAGATCGACGAAGCGCACACTGCTCTGACCGGAAAGCTCAAGATCGCGATCTTCGATCACTCCTCGACGAACCCGGGCGCAAACGTCTTTGGGGCCATTCGCTTGTTCAGAAGCAGGGCGCCGGGTGTGACGCTCGATATATCCATGGAACCCCCTAACATCATCGAAGAGGGTGTGATCAACGGGCGCTTCAATCTGGGAATCGTTCCTTTGCACCGGCAATCGCCGATGCTCAACTATGCGAACCTCTATCAGGAAGACATGCGTCTTTATTGTGGAAAGGGGCACGAGCTGTTTGACGATCCGCGCGAAGAGTTCGAACTGAAATCGTTAAGAGCATTTTCGTTTGCCGGGTTGAGCTTCAACTCACCGAACATGTCGGTGCACCAGAAACTCAAGTTGAGAAAATCCGCATTCGTCCAAAATGAAGAAGCGCTTGCCCTTCTTGTTCTGTCAGGACGCTATCTCGGGTTTCTGCCAACCCACACGGCCTATCCATTCATCGAGGCCGGGCTGGCGCGCGAGATCCCGTGCAAGGGAACCCGTTTCGTCTCGCAGATGTCCGCGATCGTCCGGCGCAGCGCATCCAAGGGTCGTCGTCTCAATGCGTTCCTCGAAAGCCTCCTTAGCGCGCATGCAGATGATATGTTTGCCAAGCAATGATGGCTTTCACCCGGAATTGATCCGCTCTGGTTTTCTTGTCAGCCGTCGGGTTCTGGATATGCCAATGTCTTTGGAAATGGCTTCCAGGCGATAGTCGTGCATTGTGAAATCCTGGGGTTCATCCGGCTCTGCCTGTCGCAGAAATGCCCTATGGCAACCAGCAAGTGAATGCTGGCTGCCTCTTTCTACACGCCCATGGCAACCCAACGACTGGCCTTGGCGTGTTGGATCAGATCAAACCTCGAACCGGTACTCGTCAGGCTGCCATGCGTATGCCGAACCCGAGCGAAGAACACGGCCAAAGCTTGGGAAAGGCAAGTGGGCCGAAGCGACCAAAACGCCCTCGCCGGCTGCCATGTCCAGAAGTGAGGCGCGGGTCGCCTTGCCCGTTGCCCCATCGACATCAAAGGCAAGACCCGCTTCGGGATGCTGAAACTGAACCGAGGCCACACCACAGGCATCGCCCCAGATCAACAGGTCTTCTCCAGCCGAGGACAACCGGTATCCGGTATGACCCGGCGTGTGCCCGACCAAAGGCACCGCGGTAATGCCAGGTATGACTTCGGGGGAACCGGTGAACAGTTTGATCCGGCCATCATAAGCTGCCTTCACGCCCTTTGCCGCGTCGAACCAGGGCTTGGCAAAGTCCGGTGCGGCTGATTGTTCGCTGCTTGACGTCCAATAGTCGAACTCTGTTCCGCAGATATGGATTTCGGCATTCGGAAACACCGCAGCGCCGTTGGACAGCATTGAACCTATGTGGTCAGGATGCATGTGCGTGATAAGGATCGTATCTATTTGATCCGGAGTGTATCCAGCCGCCGCCAGCGTTGTCAGAAACTGCCCGGCCGTTGGGCCGAAATAGTCTGCAGACCCGGTGTCCACCAATGTCAGGCGATCTCCCTGATTGATGAGGTATGAGGTGACACCAATTCGGATCGCTCCCGATGCCGGCAAACCCGCAGCGGCGGCCAGGTCTTCGACTGTTGCCTGTTCGATGTTGGTCCAAAACCCGTGGGCAACGTCGATGTAGCCATCCAGCAATGCGGTGACCTGGGCGTCCCCCACTTTTCTGCGGTAAAATCCCGGTGCTTGACCGGATGCCTTTGGCGCCTTGGCCGCGACCATGCCCGGCATGGTCGCGGCAGTCGCGGCGACCGCCGCAGTTCCCAGAACCATTCTTCGCGTGACGTTTACCATATCGGTTTTCCTTTCTATTCAACTGCCCTGCGCGCCAGCAGCGGGTCCGTCAGCAACCTGGCCGGTCCACAGGGTTTCCGATTTCGAGTGAATCTTGTTGTTGCATCACATGTGAGAGACGATATTATGATAAGAACCAATGATAAAGTACGCACCTTCTGGTTCCTGTCGAAAGGTCACAAATGCTTGATATCAGACCCGACCCATATATCGCGCTGTGCCCGTCCCGGAAAATCATCGCGGTGATTGGCGATAAGTGGTCGCTGCTTGTCATTCCGTTGCTTATCGACGGGCCAAAACGGAATTCGGAACTCATGCGAGAGATCGAGGGCCTGTCTCAGAAGATGCTGACGCAGACACTCAAACGGCTGGAGAAATACAATCTGGTCGCGCGCCACGATTACGGAGAAGTGCCACCTCGCGTGGACTATCGTTTGACACCGCTTGGGCATTCGCTGGCCAGTGTGGTCAGAACGCTTGATAACTGGGTCATCGCAAACTTCGATGACCTGACCACCCTGTGATGACAAGATCAGGTGTGGATCTCGCTCACCCGTGCCACGGTTGAACGCGCGAAACAGCAGCCCTTCGGTCCGGATCGAGAAGCTTCAACAAGACTGTTGCAGCACGCCATGCACCCATTGTGCAATGTCAAGCAAACGGTCGTCATGTCCGCGCGAGGCGATCAGTTGTATGCCCAACGGCAAGCCTTGCGGATCGGTCCCGAACGGCAGCGCAACCGAGGGCACCTGCAACAACGCCCACATGCGCGAGAACAGCGGATCGCCGGTCGCCGCCAGACCCTTGGGCGCGGGACCGGGCGCCGAAGGAACCAACATCGCGTCCACATCCATAAACAACTGATCAAAAATCGCATTTGCCCGATCCCGCAGGTCCAGCGCTGCGTGGTACTGCGCTTCGTCGACCCGGTGTCCCGCCTCGATCAGGGCGTGGAATTGCGGGCTTATTCCCGGCTCGCCGATCTCGTATTCCCGCGCCCGCTGCCGGGCGGTCTCATAGCCCATGACAACGATATGCGCCCAGACCAGACCTTCAAAAACAGCGGGATGAGCAATCTCACCCGTTTCCGCACCGGTCCCGGCGATGGCGGCCAACGCCCTTGTGCAGACGTCGCGCATTTCGATCGATCCGTCCTGCCAATGTGGTCCACGCATCAGGCTGATCCTTGGCAAACCTTCATCGAAAGCCGGAACCGGAGGCAGCTCGGCACCTCGAAGAACGCTGTCGGCCAGCACCAGATCGCGAGGATCGCGTGAAAGAACTCCAAGCGTATCCAGGCTGTGCGACAGACCCATCACACCGCGCAGATCGAACCGCCCCGCCGTCGGCTTGAATCCGCAGACACCGCAATAGGTCGCGGGCCGGATCAGCGAGGCCGCCGTTTGCGAACCGAAGGCCACCGGCGCCATGAAATCGGCAACCGCCGCGGCCGAACCCGACGAAGACCCGCCGGGCGTATGCGCCGGGTTGGCGGGATTTGCTGTCTTGCCGGGGCGAAAATAGGCGAACTCGGTGGTCACCGTCTTGCCGAGCGGGATCGCCCCGGCCTCCAGAAACGCGTCAACACAGGCGGCGTTCTGCTCGGGGCGGCGGTCGGCGTACAGATCGCTGCCCCATCCGGTCGGCATGTCCCTTGTGTCAATGATGTCCTTGATGGCAAAGGGCACGCCATGAAGCGGCCCGCCGACGGGGAGAGTGTCGGCGGCGAGTGCCCGCTCCATGGCGCGCTCCGCATCGAGGCTTTGGAATGCCCCGATCACGGGTTCCCGCGAACCGATCCGGTCCAGGTGCGCCGCCATAACCTCTGACGGTTTGACCTCGCCATCGCGGATCATGGCGGCAAGCTCATAGGCGCGGTACCGGTTCAGTTCGCTCATGCGTCCAGCGCTTTCAGGGCGGCGGCAAAGGGGTCGACCGGCATGTCATAAATGCCACCTCCCAGACGCCCCGCTTCGCCCAGCCGATCAAGGATGCCAAGCCCGATCACCGGCCCCGCCCCCTGTGCGACCGCACCGCGCGCGGTGGTGCCCAGCCGCAGATCAAGCGCGCTGAAATAGGGATGTGCGCCAACCGACAGCCCGGATGTGCGGGCCGCCGCGTTTGCAGGCAGGAAGGCTTGCAAGCCTTTCTTCTGCCCGGGGCTCAATTCAATGGCCATCGCGCCCAGGCCAAAGGCCTCGACCACGGCGCTGTCGCCGATCGCTCCCAGGGCGCGATCCTCGGGCAAATCGACATCGAACCGGCCCTTGGGTGGGGTGGCCGGAACCGTAAACCATTGCCCCGGCAACCCCGATATCTGAATACCCACGTCGCGCCCGTTGCCGCCCGCGGCCGTGACAAAGCTCGATCCCTCGATTCCTTCGGCCAGTTTCATCATGATCTTGGTCGCCGCCATCCACAGGTTCAGGAACAGCGATGGCGAACCGGCCATGAACTCCAGGGAATCTTCGTCTGCAATGCCGTTCGGTGTGCGGTCCTTCAGCTCGGCCACCAGCGCAGCGGTGGCAACCGGGGTTCGCCCGTGGCAGTCGTCTCCACCCATCAGCCCGATCACGGCCAGCGGCACCAGCGCGATGCCTTCGGCCAGTCCGTTTTCCAGAACCTCCAGAAACCGTGTGTTGAGCCAGCGGATATGCGCCAGCACCGCCTCGGACCGCAGTCCCAACCGCATGGCCGGGCGCGACCCGGCGTTGATCGGCGTGAACACTCGTTGCTGTCCGCGCCAGGCGTCATAGATGGTGTGCAGCGGCATATGCGCCGAAACCACCGCCGCCAGCGGGGTGACGACATCATGGTCCTGCGCCGGTTCCAGCACAATCTCGCCCGCCAGGATCATCGCCTCCGCCTGATCGAAATCCCGCGCCAACCCTTCCCAAACGGAGGCGACGCAGGCCGAGTTCAGAATCGGCGCGGCGATCTGATCGGGGCTGGCAAAGGCCGGGCCGGCATGCAGCAGCACGTTGTCCGGCAATTTGACCGCATCGGCAGCGGTGTTGAACCGGTTCCAGACCGGCTGGGTCACCATCGCCTTGTCGAATGCAAGCTGATCGGCAGGATGCAGCATCACGCCCCCTCCGGAGGAATGATCCATGTTTCCGAGAAATACAGGAACGCGGTGGTCGTTTCGTACCCGGCCTGAACCCGTGTGCCCAGCTTGCCGGGCAGCGCGCGGCCATTGACGATGATCTGCGCCGAATGGGCGGGCACCAGCAGCGAGAACATATTCTGCTCGCCCGAGGCCACCTCATGCGGCGACAGTTCAAGCGCGCGCGGCGGTTCAAACCCTTCCCAGACAAGCTCCACCACCAGGTTTTCTCCGGCAATTGTCTCGGTATAGCGGTGGCCCATCGGATCGCCCGAACTGCGCACCACCTGCGCGCCGATCTCGGGCAGGGTGGCAAAGGCGGGCGCGTTTGCAAAGGCCGCCAGCTTGCTGATGAAGTTTTTCTTCAGGAACGCGGTCAGCTCTGGATTGTCGCTGAGGATGACATTGGGCGCATCGGCCGCCCCCTCGACCTGATCCGGCGTGCCATAAAGCAACAGCACCTGTCCCTGACCGACCGGTGACCACGCCACCCGGAAAAACAGCGCCATGGCGCTGAAATTGCCGTCGTCGTCTTTCAGCAGGATGCCCGGATTTTCACCGGTCCAGTCAACCACGCCCGGAGTAATCGGTTCGTTCAGCGGCATCGGATGTCCTCCTTTGGCGTGACCCAGGTTTCGGAAAAGGCGAGGAACGCGGTCGACATGGTGCGGCCAAAGAACTGACGGCTGGCCACCTGACCGGGCAGGGGAGTGCCGTTGATCCGGACCTCGGCTGCCCGCGCCTCCAAAAACACCGAATACATCTCATGCGCCTTGGTGGCCGAGTTCTCCTTGGTGACTTCGACCGGCAGCGGCGGCCCCATGTCGCGCCAGATCATCTCCAGCGTGACGCCAGACCCGCGCAGGGTTTCGGAATACCTGCCTTTCAGATCGCCGGGGCGCTTTTCGACGCTGTCACAATCCAGCCAGCTCATGGCATCCAGCCCGGCCTTGCCGACAAAGGTCGGCATTCTTGTCACCCAGCCATCGACGATCCAGCGCATCATGCGCTGATTGTCGGTCATGATCAGGTTCGGTGCATGGGGCCAGCCGCGCGCCTCGTCCGGGGCGCCCAGAACGATGGCCGCATGGCCCCGCCCATAGGGCGACAGAACCACCCGAAAGAACAGCGCCAGCGTATCATAGTGATCCTGATCCGGGTTCTGCTTGAGATAGATACCGGGGTTTTCCCCCGACCAGTCGACCCGGCCGGGATTGTGCGGGATACGTGTGCTCATGCCCAGCCCGCCTCATAGTCCCTCAGCGCGTTTTCGATGAAATCCCGGCGCGCTTTGCCTTGCAGATGGTCGCCGGATTTCAGGATCTCGGCCACCTTGAAACTAACCTCCTTTTGCAGCGCGCCGTCGTCGCGGCCCTCCTGCAGCGGAATTTTCAGCACCGTATCGCCGGCATAGGTCGGGATCACCGCGTCGAAATTGTCGGTGGGTTGCGGCGGCCTCTCGCCCTTTTGCAGCGCCCGGATGGCGTTGCGCACCATGCGCCGCGCCTTGGCCACGCCGCGGTCGGTAAAGCTGAGGTTCTCGCGCGCATGCACGTTGATCGGCCCCTGGCTGACCCAGGCGTCATAATCGCCCGGATCGCGCTGGCGCATCTCATAGGGCCGGTCCGGCCCCTGACCATAGAAATCGGTCTTGCCGTAACCCACCTCGTCACGGTTGGTCATGCCGCGCGGATCGTCGTTGAACCGGTCCTCGCGGAAATGCCGCCAGGCGATGACCATGGTGTTGGTGTCGTCAATCGGCGTGATCCAGCGGGTCAGCCCGCCACGCCCGAAATAGCGCGACCGGTCGGGGATCGGAAAATGCCCGCCATTCTGGGTAAAGCTGGGCAGCATGTGATCATGCACCCGCACCCAGATGAAATCGCCGTCGCGCCGCACATTGGTATAGAAATCGCCGGTCTGGCTGTCGTGGAACTCGATCATCGGCATATGGGCGAACGCCTCGTGAAACTGCACGCGGGCGGCCTTGGTATGCAGGTAAACGACGTGGAACGGATCCCAGGCGTTTTCCATCACCTGCAGCCAGTTGCAGGGCGACTTGATCAGATAGGGCACCAGCTCGTCCCCCTCGTCGTCAAAGGTGTCCATGACGGGGAAAGGCGGGCGCTCGGCGCTTGGCCCCATATAAAGAAACGCCAGCCCCTTGTATTCGATCACCGGATAGGCCCCCAGACAGGCCTTTTTCCTGACCTGAGAGGCGGGCGGTTCACAGGGCGTTTCCAGAACCGTGCCATCCAGCCCGTATTTCCACCCATGATAGGAACAGCGGATGCCGCCCTCTTCGACAATCCCGAATTCCAGGCTCATGTTGCGGTGACAGCAATGCAGATGGGTACAGCCCAGCCGACCCTCTTTCTTCTCCCGAAACAGCACCAGATCCTCGCCCAGAATGCGGATGCGATAAGGCAAATCGCCGATCTGGTCGGTCATCGCCACCGGCATCCAGAACCGGCGCAGGTATTCACCGCATGGCGTGCCGGGGCCGACCTCGGTCAGCTCCGGGTCATGCGCCTGACCCCAGACCGATTGCTGATCGTGACCGCGAAAATTGCCCTCGGGCGCCTGAAAAAGATCGATCATGGGGTCCTCCGTTACTTCGTTCGGTCCGTTTTGGGTCAGGGGAACGGGTCTGGTACCGGCGCGTTGCCGGTCCAGACCGACTTGACCTGCAGGAAATCCTTGATTGCCTCCGGGCCCAGCTCGCGCCCATACCCGGACAGCTTCATTCCGCCGATGGGGCTGGACGGATCGACGCTGCGGTAATGGTTGACGTAAACGGTGCCCGCTTCGATGGATGCCGCCACCCGCGCGGCCCGGTCTGAGTCCGAGGTCCAGACCCCGCCCGCCAGGCCATAATCGCTGTCATTGGCCAGCGCGATGGCCTCTGCTTCGCTTTCGAATGTGGTCACAGCCAGAACCGGCCCGAACACCTCGTCGCGCCACAGCTGCATATGCGGCGCGACATCGGCGAAAATCGTGGGTCCGACATAAAATCCCTCCCGCCCCCGCGCCGTTGCCAATCCGTCCAGCAGGCACGTGGCGCCGTCATCCTTCGCCTGCACGATCATCGAGCGCACCTTGCGCAGGTGCGGCTCGTTGGCCAGCGGCGCGACCTGCGTACCCGGGTCCATCGGGTCGCCCATCCGCAGCGCCTGCGCGCGCTTTAGCAAGCGGTCAACAAACCGCTTGGCAATCGGGGCTTCGACAATCAGCCGCGATCCGGCGACACAGGTCTGACCATTGGACAGAAAGATGCCGGACAGAACCCCGTTCACCGCGTTTTCGATATCGGCATCGGCGAAAACCACCTGGGCCGACTTGCCGCCCAGCTCCAGCGTTGTGGGTACAACCCCGGCCGACGCCGCTTCGGCCACCTTGCGGCCGCCCAGATCCGAACCGGTAAACGTGACTTTTCGTGTCAACGGATGGCGCACAAGCGCCTCACCCACCTCGTGCCCAAGACCGGTCACCACGTTCAGCACACCGCCTGGCAGCCCTGCTTCGTGTGCCATACGGGCAAATTCAAGTGTCGAGGCCGAAGCCATCTCTGACGGTTTGACCACTACGGTATTGCCCGCCGCCAACGCCGGGGCCAGCTTCCACGCAAGGATCATCAACGGTGAATTCCAGGGGGTGATGGCGACCACCACGCCATAAGGCAGGTGATAGCCGGTGCTCTCGACCCCCGCGACCGCGTTATTCTGACGCTCCGGTCCCAAGTTGCGCGCCTCAGCGGCGAAATGGCGATACCAGCTGTGCAGCCCGGCGAATTGCGCGCGCACTTCGGTGATGCGTTTGCCATTGTCGCGGATTTCCGGCTCGACCAGCTCTTCCCAGCGGGCCTCCAGCACATCAGCCAGTTGCTCCAGCATTCGCGCCCTGTCCCCGGTATCCGCCCCGGCCCAGTGCCCGGTTCGAAAGGCCCGGTCCGCCGCCCGCACGGCAAGGTCGGCCTCGACCGCGCGGCATCTGGCAACCCGGCTCCAGACCTGACCGGTTGCGGGGTCGGTACTGTCCAGTACCGGCCCCGACCAGTCGAGCGAGCGGCCATCTATGAACGGAGCGTATATGCGCATTCAGCCTCCCCCGGTTGCGGGCAGGTCTTGCGCCACCAGCGCCAGCATTTCACCCCGGCGCACCATCCCCCGGTTGCCATGCGCCAGAACAAAGCCAGCTTCGGGAAAGGGCAGTGGTATGGGGTCTCGCGCAGGTTCCAGCGGGAATCGCAGGGTTCCGGCCAGTTGACCTGCCTCAACCGTTTCGCCCGCGCTCACAAGGCGATCGAACAGCCCGTCCGACGGGGCAAAGACCGAATGCAGCGGAGAGGCGATATGAACATGACGGGGCAGGGGCGGTTCGCGCAGTTTCCCCGGCAGCAGGCCCAGATGGATCAGGCAGTTGCGCAAACCGGCTTCGGTCTGGTCGGTGATATGCGGATCGGCGCCGCCGCCGCCACCCAGTTCCGCCGCGATCATCGGTACACCGGCGCGCGCCGCCGCCGCGTTGACCGAGCGGTCGTCATTGTGCTCGCCCAGCACCCATACCAAGGGCAGGCCGAAGCACTGCGCCAACTTCCGGCTACGCTCCGTCAATTCCGGGTCTTGATACGGTCCGGCCAGCGTGCAGGTGGCAAAGACAGACGCCTTGCCGCCCGAATGCAGATCGATCACCGCGTCGCACCGGGGTATCAGAACCCGCTCGATGAAATCCGCGATCATCTCGGTCGGGCCGCCATCCCGGTCGCCGGGAAAGGCACGGTTCAGATTGCCGCCATCCAAAGGCGAAACCCGCGTCGACGCGGCCAGGGCAGGGGCGTTCAGCGCTGGAATCAGCAGAACCTGACCATTCAACTGCACCGCATCCAGCACCTCCGCCAGTCGCATGATTGCGGCCGGCCCTTCGAACTCGTCCCCGTGGGTGCCGCCAACGATCAGAACTGTTGGTCCCGTGCCGCCTTTGAAGCTCAAGATCGGGATCGGATGATACCCCAGAGGGTTGGTGTTGTCCGACCAGCGCAGCATCAGATCGCCGGTCTGAAAACCCGGCTTATCCAGGTCGATGGTCGATTTCAGCCTGCTGTCCAAATCGTGCAAACGCATTCCAGATACATCCGATAACGATAACCTGCATTCTTCTAACATAATTTTTTTGCAAGTGAATTGCAAAAATGCTGTAATCATGTGATGCAAGAAAATCTTGAAACGGAGACCTCGATGACTGTTGCCCGCGCCAAGGCCGGAATTGAGAGAATCAAGGCGCACATGATCGGTGCTCCATCCGAACCTGCACCGCCCGCGTCGATACTTCTGAATTCGAACGAAAGCGTGTTCGGAGCCAGCCCGCATGCGCATGCCGCAGCGCGCGCCGCAGTCACCGGGATCGAGCGTTATCTGGAAGATCCGGACCATGTCCTGGCCCCTGCAATCGCCGCGCATTTCGGCCTGGACCCGGCGCGGATCGCCATCGGTCAGGGTTCGGATGATCTGTTGGCACGGCTGGCGCGCGCGTATCTGGGGCCGGGAACCGAACTGATCCGCAGCGCCAACGGCTATCTCAAGGTGCCGAATTACGCGCATGCCAACGATGCCGAGGTGATCTCGGTGCCGGACGACCATTTCAAGCCGTCGGTTGATGCGATGATCGCAGCGATCACCGACCGGACCCGCATCGTCTATGTTGCCAACCCGGAAAACCCCGCCGGCACCTACCTGAGCGGGGCAGAGCTGCGGCGGCTGCATGCGGCGGTGCCCGACACCTGCCTGCTGGTCATCGACAGCGCCTACGAAGAATACGTGGACGCCCCCGATTTCGAACCCGCGCACAAGCTGGTGGAAGGGGCCGGAAACGTGGTCATGTGCCGGACTTTTTCCAAGATCTTCGGGCTCGCGGGTGCGCGGGTCGGGTGGATCTACGCCCCCGATGACGTGATCGACTCGGTGCGCCGCATCGCATTGACTTTCCCGGTCGCCTCGCCCTCGGTCGCCGCAGCGGTCGCCGCGCTCGAGGATCGGGCGCACACGGAATTCGTCCGCACTGCCAACCGACGCGGGCGCGACTGGCTGACAGCCGAGTTGACTGACCTCGGCCTGCCGGTGGTGCCAAGCCAGGCCAATTTCATCCTGACACAGTTTCCCGATCCGGGCCGGTCCGCCGCAGCCTGTGACCGGTTCCTGCGGCAGCGGGGCATCGCCATTCGCCGTTTCGCCTCGCCCGCCTATCGGGACTACATTCGCATCAGCATTGGCCACGCGCACGAGATCGAGGCCGCGCGCGATGCCATCGCGCTGTTTCTGAGTGGTGCGGACTGATGGGGTCCGGCGTCGCCATCACTCCCGATGCGCCCCCGGTCGCCTATCCTTCGGGCGCCCAGATCATTGCCAGGCTCAAGGTGTCCGGCGTGCGCGAAATCGTGGCCCTGCCGGATATCGTCACCAGCGACGGCCTGCTCTGGCCGATCTCGCGCGACCCCGATTTCCGCCTCACCCGCATCTGCAAGGAGGACGAGGGCGTCAGCATCTGTGGCGCCATGTCCTATAACGGCACCCGCGCCCTGCTGA
>NZ_JBXWSF010000073.1:0-20737 GCF_059613285.1 Ruegeria sp. BHSB058
TGGACACGGCCGTCGAACAGAACCCGGCAAGCGATTACGTGTTCTGGACCCGCGGCTATTTCCGGATCAACTGTCTGGGCGACGCGCCCGGCGCCCGATCCGATCTGGAACGCAGCAGGACCCTGAATCCCGCCTATGCCGAAAACCACGAACTCGCGGGCCATATCCTCATGTTCGAAGGCGCATTTGCCGAGGCGGCCGAAAAGTTCGGGCTATTGCTGCAGCGGCAGGTGCATAACCCGATGATCCCCTATCGGCGGTTCCTGAGGGCCGTGGCCCACTATTGCGCCGGGCAATTCGTTCTGGCCGCCGAGGACGCCCGTCTGGCGGCGGACACCCGGCCAAAGGAACGCGCGATGCATCTGATGCACGCCCTGGCGCTCTGCGAGGGCGGACAACAGGACGCGGCCCGTAAGGCCTTCGAACGTGCATCGCGACTGGAACCCGATCCTAACGTCTGTTCGCGCTGTCCGGTCCTGCCACCATCGCACCAATCGCTGGCTCAGGCGTTGGCTGCGGCAATCCGCAGCCCACAGGGGCGGCTGGATGGCGTCGAAACCTGACAAAACAGTCTTGCCCGGGCGCACGCTTGCGCGCATATAGGGACAAGCCGAAAAGGACGGAGTTTGCAATGCGCGCACGGATTTATCAGCCTGCCAGAAACGCCATGACATCGGGCATGGCAAAGACCCGCAAATGGGTTCTGGAGTATGCCCAAGGCTCCGCGCGCGAGGTGGACCCTCTGATGGGCTGGACCTCTTCGAATGATACGCAAACCCAGGTGCGCCTGCGCTTTGACACCAAGGAAGAGGCGCTGGAATATGCTCAGGCCCACGGGATCGAGGCGCAGGTCAGCGAGCCGCACAAGCGAAAGCCCAATCTGCGCCCGCGTGGCTATGGCGAAAACTTCGCCACCGACCGGCGCAGCCCCTGGACCCACTGAATGATCGACATCCGCGAGGCCGACCCGGGCGCGGTCGACCTGCGCCCGCTGATTGAGGCGCATATGGCCCATGGCCGCGACGCCGGACCTGATGAAAGCAATCACACCTTGGATGCCGACACTCTGCGCGAGACTGGCACGCGTTTCTGGGCGCTTTTCGATGGTCACACGCCGATCGGCTGCGGCGCGCTCAAGACGCTGCCCGATGGCACAGCCGAAGTGAAATCGGTGCATATCACCGCCGCCGCCCGCGGCCAGGGTCTGGCTCGGGTGCTAATGGAGCGGTTGGCACACGAGGCACGGGCGGGCGGCGCAACGGCGATTGTGCTGGAAACCGGAGCAGCGCATCTTTCGGGTTATGACGCCGCACGCAGACTGTATGAGGCATTGGGATACAGCTATTGCGGCCCGATCCACGGCTATGACGCCGACCCCAATAGCGCTTTCATGCGCTTGGCTCTTGAACCTGCTGGCTAAAAGCCGCAAGAAAGGCGCAAGCGGTCCCGTAGCTCAACTGGATAGAGCAGCTGACTTCTAATCAGCAGGTTCGGGGTTCGAGTCCTCGCGGGATCGCCACTGTTTTCAAAAACTTACAAGAGATCCTCCGCGCGTTGTATCCTCGGGTAAGCCTGAGGTAGGCGCGCGGGCGTGGTTTTCTTCTTTTTCGTTGCTTTTCGATGTTGCCCGATTCAGCCTTTGGGTGAACGGGAGGAAAAGTATGAGCCATATGACGATGTTGCCTGAAGACTCTTCTGGCCGCATTCGCCCTTTGCCCAGCTAAGGAAATCTAGCGGAAAACCCCAGCTTCAAGCGATCCAGTTTTCAGGAGGCAGAGCAACATTTCAAGTCTCTCTAAAAGCCTTGTTGAAGTATTCGACCAGAGGTTTGACAAGATAATAAAGGGGTGTTTGATCTTCGGTTCGGATGAACACTTCGACCGGCATACCTGGGAGCAGGTTGACCGTCTGACTAATTTTTTCTCGCTCCTCTTCGTTCAATTCAACAAGTACCCGATAAAACTGGTAACCTGATTCCGGGATATTGAATACATCCGCCGAGATATACTTCACTTGACCAGTGACTTCCGGAGTCAGACTTTGATCAAAGGACGAAAATCGTAGATTAGCGTTCTGCCCAATAGAAATCTGGTCTATATGTATGGGCTCTATTTGCGCCGCAATAACCAGAGGTCGATCTTGGGGTATCAAAAATAATACCGTGTCAGCCGGTTTCAAAACTGACTGTGGTGTGACGACCTGCAGGCCATAAACCACGCCTGACGTCGGTGCCTTGATATCCAAGCGCGAAATCTTTTCACGCAATATTCCTATCGTCGCCCGCAGTTCGAGTTCTTTTTGCTTTATTTCTCGGAGTTCGGCCACGGCGTTTTCCCTCCTCGCCGCCTCCAATCTACGTTCCTCAATGCGTAACTCTGTAACTCGCCCGTTGGTTTGCGCGATACTGGCTTTGATTTGTCCCATTTGACCTTGAAGATTGGCATACTCTCGCTGCAAGATGAGTTTTTGAGTGGCCTGGCTAAGCCCCTTATCCTCCAGAATTTTTTGACGTTTTAGCTCATCTTCAATTAAGATAAGTTGCGAGTGCAACCCCGTATTTTGGGCGTTGTAGCCAAGAATTTGATCCTGCAGTTGCTGGGCACGCTCCTCCAGCTGGTCAAACTGCTGGTACATGGAGTGAGTACGAGTGTTGAAGATGGCTTCTTGGCCCACCATCATTGCGGCGATTTCCGGATTCGTTCGCGCCAAATCTACAAGTTCTTTGTCAAACCTGACGCTTGGAAGCCCGTTCTTCTCGGAGGTGAGTCTGCCACTTTGCGCCAAAAGTTCGTATAATTCGTGCTCCCTGACCTGTAATTCGGCTATGAGATCTCCAGATTCAAGGGACACAAGAATTTGCCCCTTCTTCACCAATTGACCTTCTTCGATATGGATTTTGGAAACGACTCCACCATCTGGGTGCTGAACGATTTGGCGATTTCTCTCGACTTCAATTTGAGCAGGGGCAAACACCGCGCCTGCCAGACGGCTAAATACCGCCCATCCCCCAAATCCGCCTAGGAGCGTTACTATTACCAGAAATCCAGAAATAGTAAGTCCTCTAACCCTCTCATATTTCTTCTGGTCGCTCATACAATCGCCCCCATCTGGCTTGGTGCGTTGATTTGATCGTGGTTTGTCACGTATTTCTTGAGAACTTCGTCGCGAGGACCATAATCAACCATTTGCCCCTGACTCAGGATCAAAATCTTTTCGCATTCCGACAAGGCCGCCGGTCTGTGCGCCATCAACAAGACAATACGTCCATCCTCTTTCAGCGATCTGATAACCCGGTTCAAGGCCATCGAGCCATGGCTGTCCAAACTCGAATTCGGTTCATCCAGAACGAGAAGCACCGGGTCCGAAAAAAGAGCTCGCGCCAAACCGATACGTTGAATTTGACCCCCCGAAAGTTTACCTCCGTTGGCATCGACGACTGTATCGTATCCGTTCTCCAACTCGGATATCATCTGGTGCGCATCGGCCTTCATTGCTGCAGAGATAATCTGCGAGTCGTCTACATCCTTGCAAAATCTCGAAATGTTTTCGGCAATTGTTCCCTCAAACAAATGAATGCGTTGTGGCAGATAACCTACATATTGGCCGAGTTTGTCGGGATGATATTGTTCTATGGGAAACTTTCCCAAACGGATTTCTCCACTTAGGGGCTTCCATAGTCCGGTCAAAGCACGCGCCAATGTTGACTTGCCCGAGCCCGATGGGCCGATAACAGCTACGGCAGTTCCTGCTTCGACCGAAAAAGTCGGGCCCTTCAGAGCCAGTTTTGATTGACCCGGCATAGGCACCGCCAATTGTCTGACAGAAAGCTCCGCCGGGGGTTTCGGAAGCTCTGTTCGTTCGTCAAAAGCAGGTGCAATTGACAAAAGGCCTGCCAGAGTTTTCCAACCGCGGCGCGCTTCTTGCCAAAGCGGCCACGATCCGACCACAACTTCTATAGGCCCAAGGGCACGACCCAATAGGACGGACGAAGCAATCATCACGCCCGGGGAAACCTCACCTTGTACGACTAAGTATGCAGCGAGACCCAGCATTCCGGATTGCATGATCATCCGAAAAGTTTTGGATATCGTTTTATACAAAGTAGATTTTTCAGCACCTTCGGTTTGTTTGGACAAGGTGTCTTCTTGCAAAATTTGCCAACGGTCGAAAATCGAAGTCAGCATCCCCATGCTCTGTACAGTCGTTGCCTCGGTTCGAATTTGTTCACTCATCAGGACCGATTTGTGACCTGCCCTATTGGTGAGAAGGGTATTTCGCTTTGTCGCGATTTGATTGACTGCGGCTATCACAAGCAAGAATAAAGAAGAGCCTATAGCCATGTAGCCTAGCCAAGGGTGAAACAGGAAAATCCCGAACAAAAATACCGGTGTCCAAGGCAAGTCAATAAGTGCAATCAGCAAGGGTGAAGCCAGAAATTGACGAATGGACTCCAGACTTTTTAGTCCAGTTTGCGCAGATAGATCCGGCAATTGGGCGGACCGCCGCACTACAGCCTCAAAAACCCTCCGCTGCATCGACGCGCTGAACTTAGTGGCGACACGCGCCATGACCCGGGTACGCAGATAATCCAACGCGCCCATGGTGACGAACAGAAATAAGGCCAGAAGGGACAGGGACAACAGTGTCTCTTCGGACTTGCTGGAGAGCACGCGGTCATACACTTGCAGCATGTAAAGAGGGGAAGTCAGCATCAAAAAATTAACAAAAAAGCTGAATACTGCCACCGCAGCTATCGGCTTTCTAATCTTTGCACGAGCAGCCCGAAGTTCTTCGGTCCCGTTTTCAAGAGCCAGCTCCTTCATTCTGTTCCCTTACCTTTTCACGACAGCAAAGTTTCGCAAGTCGGTTTTTGCGATATTGTCTTTACGACGTCTCCGTCACTTGATGGCTGCAGGGTTTAACCCATTTAAAAAACATCTTTGCGCATTTCCCAGATCGCAGCCCAAGCAAGGACCATGAGTGCTGTGAGAATAAACCCGTTTCACAGGAGCAACCGCAAATGAGCGTTTCAGAGAAACATTCGGTTACAGGCGGTTGCCCTATTTCAAGCACTAGGCCGGGTTTATTCGTCGGTTGCGACCTACATGAACTCGAACTGGATCTGATCAAGATCTGCTAGCGTTTTGTTGACCAGCGTTACCGAACCGTAGTCTCCCACAGTTATCTTGACATCATTTCCGATCGCTTCCTTGGACAGCCCAACAGAATTCAGATCGGCAAATTCGTTGTTCAACGCAAATCTGATCGTGTCTTGAGCGATATCGAGATCGTGCACGACATCGTCGTCAAAGTTTCCGGAGAAGATAATCAGATCGTTTCCGCCCCTGGTCCAGATGTGGTCATTACCTTCACCACCATTGACGTCGTTTTTGCCATCCGTGCCACGAATGGTGTCGCCAAAGAACGTACCGACTGCATTTTCGATGTTTTTCACTGTGCCGGATTTAGTCGCTCCGCCGGCAACATCAAACGTGTATGTCTGTGCCAGTAGATCAATGTCGACCGACTGGAAGAAGCCAGAAAAGCTGACGACATCGCCCAAGGTCCCGTTTCCGCCACCATCGACGAAGTCCACGCCACCGCGAAGGAAGAATGCGTCGTCCCCTGCGCGCCCCTCAAAGCGGTTGTTGGCGGTCTGCAAATCATAGAACAGATCATCCCCAGACGAACCTATGACGTTCTCGATGGACTTCAGCGCGGAAACCCATGCGGGTTCATCGGCGCTGTCCGTAAAGTAAGCCAGGGCTTCCTCCGCGAGATCGATGGTCAGCTGATAGTCACTCGTGGCGGCAAATAGGCTCAGGTCAAGCAGATCAACCCCGCCCCTGCCTTCAAATACTGCCGTAACTTCCGTGACTGCGGATTCAATGATGAATGTGTCATCCTGCGCCGTTCCCGAGAAACCTTCGATGTTTAAGAAAACGTCCATTTCAAAGGCGCCCAGTTCGCCCAACGTGAGCGTTTGTCCAGCGTATCCTGCTTGAGCGTTACCAGAGGAAATTGTAAAGGTGACCTCGTGTGCGTTATCGGCACCGTCAACCGAGTAGTCGATGAAATCCACGCCGTCTTCACCGTCAAGGGTATCTTGCCCCAGTCCGCCGCTCAGCCGGTCATGTCCGCTGCCACCCCACAGGTGATCGTAGCCATCAGACCCGATGAGGATGTCTCCTCCTCCGGCGCCGGATAGAGAGTCGTTGCCACTGGCGCCAAAAATCTGGTCTCCGCCATGAGAGCCAATGACTAAGTCGTTGCCCTCCAGGCCATTATAGGAAACGCTCTTGTATCCACCCAGGTCGTAGTAATCTACATCCTGGTCATTGGTTGCCAGCACCTCGATACTGAAATCGGCAAGCGTCACTTCGTGCACCGCCGCGACACCATTATAGGCGTGGTCGAAAGTCGAAATCTTGAGCGTATAACCGGATTCAGTGGTGAACACCCTGAATTCGCCTTCATCCACGTACCCGGTGAACCGATCGCCCGAATTCAAACGAACAGCGATCTTGTCGGAACTGTTATAGTCCCAAATGATATCCGTATCCCCGGCATTTGCCGTCAGAATGAACCTGTCTTCTATGTCGGCATTCGCCCCGCCCCAGGCCTGATCGTTCCCGGCGCCCAGATCAATGGTGTCACTTTTTGCGCCGCCCCTGACCCAGTCGTCACCGAAGCCGGTTGTCAGGGAACCATCCGCTGCATCGTTGCCCCGCACACGGTCGCTGCCGCTGGACCCGACAAAGGCTTCGATATCCCGTACCACGTCACTTTCATGCGTGAATTCGAAGGAAGCAGTTTCGGCGGTGTACGAACTGAACGAACTTACAACAGTCCCACCAAAGTCTTCTGACACACCGTTGAGGTTGACCCAGAGAATTCCGTTTTCGGCCCAATCCACAATATAGCTGAGGTAATTATAGGTGACGGTATCGTGACCATGGCCACCGTACAGCGTGTCATTTCCAAGGCCACCTGAAACTTGGTCATTGCCGCCAAGGGCCACGATTTCATCATCGCCATCACGGCCTTCCAGGGTGTTGCTATTGGTCGTACCGGTTATGATATCATTGGCATTTGAACCGACGGCACTTTCAAAGTTCAGTATCTGATCAACAAAAACGTTGCCAGCGACAGTCAACGTCTGCCCATGATTGAGGGAAATCTGGTAACCCTGCCCATCGATCCCTTCGCGGTCAGCGACGTCCGTTGAATAGTCGATCGTATCCTGGCCTTCGCCACCATCCAGAATGTCGTTTCCGGCACCGCCTGAAATGCTGTCGTTTCCGCCCTCGCCGGTGATCGTGTCATTTCCGCCACGACCCTGAAGCAGGTTGAAATCGCCAGTTCCCCTGATGATATCGTCTTTGTCCGTGCCAAAGGCGTTTTCGATATCGTGAAGTACGTCAACCAAGGCGCCATCCGACGTTCTTCGCGTCTCGCCGTTTGCAAGGTCGATGGTATAGCCCCCTGTGCCTCTGGTTTCGGCAATCTCTTCGAAATCGGGATCGGTGATCGACTGGCCGCCATGCGCAAAGAAATCCGAGTCGGTGATATAACCTTCGCGATCAAACACGGATTCCGCATAACTGATGGTGTCGGAACCATCGCCGCCGTAAATGGTGTCGACGCCCATACCTGCCGAGAAAAAGTCGTCTCCGCCACGGCCGTACAAAGTGTCAAATCCACGACCGCCAAACAGGACATTGCTTTCATCTGTCCCTTTGATCACATCGCTATAGACCGAACCGATGATGGATTCGACGTTGAGGATTTGCGTTCCGGCCAGATTGCCCGTGTAGATGCCCGTGAATTCCAGATCGATATTCAAAGAGCCGCCGAACTTGCCAAAATTGATGCTATCTTGCCCGTCACCGCCATCGAAAAAGTCATCCGACGTACTTTTTTCGCCCGTGACAAAAACGTCGTTGCCGCCGCGCCCTTTAAAGCTGTCATTTTGCTTGCCGCCGACAAAAACGTTGGCGACGTCATCGCCCAGGAATCGGTTGTCTCTGTCGATTACCCCTGTGATGTTTTCGATGGAAAAGAACTGGTCTGCATGCGCGACGCCCCAGGCGATGTTTTCCTGAAGATCGACATAAAGGTAATCCCCCGTCGCCTTCGAATAGTCCACGGTGTCGGTTCCGTTGCCACCGAAGTGAAAGTTTGCCTGCGATCTCAGTTCCCAGCTTCCGTAATCGGACAGTTCCTGTATGAAGTAATCGTCGCCATCGCCGCCATACAGTATGTCCCTGCCATCAAAGCCCGAGATGACGTCGTCGCCGCCACCGCCATAAATTTCGTCATCGCCTTCATAACCGTTGAAATAGTTGTCCTCGTCATCACCAATGATGGTGTCCCTACGCTGCGATCCGATAACGTTTTCAACGCCATAGATTTTGAAGTCGGTGTCATCAGAAGTAAGTTCTGTATAAAAGCTGGCGAGCCCGTTGATGTACCCTGAATTGGTCGTTAAATCAACGAAAAGGCCCGATGAATTTACGATGTTGTAGTTGGTATTTAGACTGTAGCCTCTTAAATGTTGGGCCTGGCCCGGATCCAGGTTCGCTACAAATGTATCATTGTCAGCGCCACCATGAATTGTGAAGTGTTTACCAAGGCCGACGCCAAATGTGTCATCGCCATAACCACCATAAAGAATATCACCGTAACCGGCGCCGGTGGTTAGTTCATCATCTCCGGTTGTCCCGATGATGATATCTTGCCCGTCCCCTCCCAGAATCCGTTCAAAATCATAGAAATGTTCGGTCTTCAGAGCAAATGACCTGACAGACCCATCCGGGTCGCGGATAACTGTCGACTGATCAATCATTCCCCGGCCATTTAAGAAATCATAGACGTAGGTGTCGAAATAGGTTTTGTCGTACGGTTCGAGCGAATTGTTCACCGATCCGTTGAGCCATTGATAGTCATAAGTGTATTCATGATCGCGGGAATATTTTGTGATCACGGTACCCTGAACCAGATCAATCGTAGTTTGCGCCTGCCAACTCAAATTTATAATATGAGTTAGTTCGCCTTCATCATTATAAAATTTAACTTTCTCACGTATATGATAGGGCGTATTTTGGGTTTCATTGGTCGAGAAGGTCAGGACGTCGAAGCCGTCGCCGCCATAAAACGTGTCGGTTCCCCAGCCGCCATTAAGGACATCGTTCCCCTTGCCGCCAAAAATCCAGTCGTCACCGTCATAGCCGCCCAGATGATTGTTTCCATCGCTTCCGCGAATGACATCGTTCTGATTGGTGCCAAAGGCATTTTCGATTTCGTACAGGTAGTCCTTCATCAACAGGCCCTGACCGCCGTTGCTCCACCCCCAGACATCGCCGCTTTGCCAGTTCCAGTTATACAGAATGCCTGCGTACCGTTCCCAGAACACATCGACGCGCAGGCCGTCGCCATTGGTGTCTCCGGTATCGTTGACCACAGACCCGTCTTCCCACCTGTTAATCAGCCACGTGTGACCCGTCTTCAGATCAATAAGCAGGCCGGCCTTTACGTCACCAAAGGTGGTGAGCTGCCGATGATGTACCAGCGCATCTTCGGGTTTGATCCCATCCGCAGTGACGGGATCACGTTGATAGGTCAGGGAATCGACATCACCGTCACCATCGACAGTGTCATGTCCACCACCCGGGTTAATAAGGTCGTCCCCGTCCCCTGCATAGACTTCGTCGTTGCCGTGACCGGCAAGGATGATGTCATCCCCGGCATAGCCGTAAATCTTGTCAGCCCCGTCCCGACCCACAAGAAAATCGTCTTGATCCGTTCCATGGACTTCGCGTGGGACTAGTTTTTCAATTGCCTCGGCAATGGCCTGCGCTGCATCGATGAGCGCGTTGACGATGCCTAACACCGCGCCAACAACCAGTCCTGCGGGACCGCCCACAGCAAAGGCGTATGCTCCAGCTATGCCCAGAACTATCTGGAGTGCGTCAACAACAGTGTTCGCGATTGCGAAGTTCTTGTCGACTTGATCCAGTTCTTCAAAGTTTTCAAATCGTTGTGCGGTCGTCAGGCCCAAGGAAACTATGGAAATAGCGGTTGTCACGACCGCGATCGCCCCACCAACAATCGAGGCTACAGCACCCCCGACCCCCCCAATCGTCGCCGTGTTTTTTGCCAGGTCTGCGCCGCTGATGGCCGTTGCCGCTGCTCTCAATATCCCGGAGGTGGCAGAGCTGGAGTAGTACGCGGCGATGCGCAGGCTTGAAACCGCTAACGATTGCAGAAGAGAAATAGAGGAGGAAACCACTCCTAGACTGGCATTGCCAATAGCCAATGAATTTCCGGATTCGATTGCCTTGTGCAAGTTATACCCGGCGAGGCCGAACCCGACAGAATGCGTCACTGTTCCGACCAAAGTAAAGGCAAGAATGCCATCGATGCCGACTTGGCCGATTTTTGAGCCCTTCAAACTGCTGAAAGCATGGTGGAGTTTGACCTTTCCAAAAATGCCGGCGTTGTGTTGGAATTTTCCGGTTGTGAGGTCATAGGACCCGGTATACTTGTGAAAATACCCATCAAGTCCATCGCCGATAGCAAAAAACGTGTTGGTAATGCCACTTCGTGTCAGGCTGAAGGCGTCATATGAATTCTTCAATAAGTCCTGCGTTGTCGCGGACAGTGAACCAGTTTCCTCGCGCAGCCGCGCCAGCAGAACGGCATTTGCCTCGAGTTTTTGAGCAAATTCCTCGCTGGCAAGGACCTGTTCGTATATTTCAAACGACAGCGCAGGATTGTCGGACGTTTCCAGAAGCTGCCTCAACACATCCGCGACATCAAAGATGCTTTCCAGCTCCTCCGCTGAAAAGTTCTCGACAAAATCTGAGACCAACGCTTCCGCAGTGATGGTGAGATCCGGATCGTTGGCGATACGCTCCAGGATATCGGTGTTGGAAAAATACTCTGTCTCTGCGACTTGCGTTGTCATTTTTGCCCTCCCAGACTGTCTCATCGAAAACAGATTTCCACGATAAGAGAGAAGCTCCCCTATCAGCAGAAATACATTATCAAATGAGAAAAGTTTTTACTGGGGGTAGAATTGACGATCATTCGAAAAAGTCAACTCGTTTGCACGCGATCAAATAATTCTTTTGATCACGTTTTCGTGAAGTCAGTCTTTCTCGATTGAATCACATTTTTTTTACATAACGTTATCGCCGTTTGGCGCGAATCACGCATTTTTGTCGTTTTTTTAACTTTTTGACGCAATGGAATTCAGCGTCGATTCGCTGCATTGGAATCTGGGTTTCAATTTCAGGCAATATGTATATATTTTAATTGCTTACAGGTTCTCTTTTTACAAATTCCATTTTGAGACTAGAGATGTCAAGCTAATATGCAGGGCCAATTCATGTTTCAAACATCCTATCCATCGATATCACTGCAGACCGACGATGCTTATCAGGAAGTTTCGCGCGCGAACTGATTCGGCAAGAAAATTTCTCAGGAGGCACCTTCTTTGTTGCAATATTTCTCTGCCGTGTTTCAAAGTTTGAAACCGTTCACGAAGGCTGCGGTATCGAATGACCAGCGGAAACTCCATGGGGCTTTCACAATTTCATTCAACGAGCGGAAGTTTCCCTGCCCCGCTCCCCTCACCATTGGCGAAAGGAGCGGGATGAAGTTCTTGAAACCGGGAGCAGCCCGTACGTCACCCCGCACAACTTTCAGAATCTCAAGACGAAACCGAATTGGCCAGAAATTGACAGATCGTCACTGCTCGTCTCTCCGAAGCCGTCAGAAACCGAAATTTCTCCAAACAATGCCCCGTTGCCGGAAGTTTGCCACTGCCCGCCAAGTGTAAGCTGTCCACGATTTCTGTTGCGCTGTGTCAGCAATTCCGTCCCACCGAAATTGACCGCAGTCAGATTGTCGAATGCATGATACCAATCCAGTTGAGAGTAGAACTGATTTCCGCGCGCAGTGGCGTATTGGTAGCGAAGCCCAAGCCGCCCGGTCAGGGCGTCACCATCGCTCAACTCGCTACCAAGGCTATCGGAATTGTCGCTATGCACGTTGCTATAGATCAACTGAGCTTGGGGTACGATCTGGCCGTTCGTTCCCAAAAGCGGAATTTCCTTTCCAATCTCGATGGAGGCGGCAAATCCACGTCCGTCGATTTCCTCGGAAGTTCCATCCGCAAAGCTCAGAGTGTTGCTGAACGATGCAAGGCGCATTTGCCCTTCGGCATAAAAGTGATTGTCGCCCAACCACAAACCACTGAATGTGGCGTCATAGCTCGTAGACTCGGAGTTTGCTGAATTCAGCGAAGACGCTTGAACAGATGTTGACAGATCGGTTGCTCCGAGCTCGACGCCCCCAATCAAAATGCCGCCATCCGCTTCGTGCAACGGAACACCGAAACCAAATTCGATTCTGCGGAAATTCGTATCTACGTCGCGGCCCTCGAAATTGTATCCGTCACGACCACCTGAAACTTCGAACCATGTGAGATTGCCGCCGTCCGTTGTCGCCAGATCATTCAGATTTCGACTTGCAGTCTGGTCATTGCCTCCAAAGTTTCGCGGCGAGATACCTGCCAGACGGCGACTTGCGGAGCCGAGGCGCAACAGATCGCTCAGCGCCTGTGCGTTTGCCCCATAAATTGCGGCATCCGAAGTGATCTGACGTTGGCCGTTTTCAGCTTGCGAACTGAGAACAAACTGGTTGGCCGCCTGGTCCAGATCCAACGTGTACAGATTTATCCCCCGAACGAGGGCACGTTCGCCGTCAATCGTCAGAGTGTCCGGATTACCGAGTTCGAAGTCGCCATCGGTCGCCTGACCACCAACACTCACCAATCGATAGACCTGAGTTTGGCCGTTCAAGGCTTCTGTCGTGCGAATGAACAAGGACTGGTTGGCGCCGGTTGTGTCTCCTCCAACATTCAAGCTGTCGTTTCCGCTATTTCCCACGTCCAGTGTGATGTTACCAGTTCCCGTCAGATTACCGGTAATTTCCAGCACGTCGCCGGTCTCAAGATTGCTCAGCGTAATCTCGCCGTTATTTCTCAGGTTTGCATTAACAGTGGCCACGCCCGATACTTCTGCACGCCGCGAGAAACCGCCCTCGCCGACAAGAAGCGATCCAGAGACACCTTCGTTCAGAACTGAAATGCGACTGTCCCGCAGAACGAGTTCATTCGCGCCAAGCGTCCCAGTTGCTGCACCGAACCGCAGATCAGACCCCGACTCTACGCTGACGCTTTCCCAATTGTACAGGTCCAGCTGGTCAAATTGCGCTTGAACGTTGGCAAAACCAAGTGCATCCGTGTCATCACCACCGTCCAGCGCAAATCCCTCTGGCTGAGTTGCAAGTATACCGGCGCCACGCAATGAAAGGGTATCTTCACCCGACCCCAGGGACACAGATCCCGCCAATACCGAACCCGCGAGAAATTCGGTTTCGCTATTGCCTTCGTTGTTGACAATCGCAATACCGGATTGCCCACCGACACTTGCACCTGAAAGGGCGGAGATCCGGGTAAACCCTCCAGAATAAGTATTGGCAGAGATTGCGTCTCCGGTTTCAGACTCGACTTGCCCAGAAACTGTTATGGAAAGGTCCTGCGTTCCATAATGGCTTGCCAAGATCCCTTGCGAAGCTCCGCTAACATTGACAACTGATATATCCAGCGCACCAGCACCTGAGTTTCGGGCGACGACCCCGTTCTGCGCGGCCACGATATTACCGGTTGCAGTAAGTGACAGGTCCGAACCATTGACCGAGTTGGTCGCATAGATGCCGTTGGTACCTCCGGTTACACTGGCGGCAGTGACAAATACCGAACCGCTGCCATTGTGCGTTGCCCGAATACCATCTGCGGTCTCGCCTCGTAACGTTCCGGTCGCCGTTATCGAAAGGCCCGTCGATGCTTCCTCGGTGCTGGCATCGATACCACGCAATCCACCAGACACATCAACTGCGGATACAACAACCTGCCCGGTACCTGCACTATCAGCTTTTATGCCGCTGACCCCGCCGGTCACCGTTCCGGTAGCCGTGACCGTCAAATCGGTGCCTAGCTCCGAGACATATGCAAAGATGCCATCACCATCGCGGCCATAGGCATCCACTGCGGTCACCGTTGTCGACCCGGCTGCATAGTTGCCTGCCTGGATACCATTGAGACCACCCGAAACAGTACCGATCGAAGTAACCGAAACCCCGAGGCCACCATCGTAACTCGTGGCCTCAATCCCGTCACCATCCGTTCCGGTGACGTCGCCGGCGACCACAGTCAACACACCGTCGCCCCGGTTTTCCGCGTCTATGCCGGCCACTTGACCAGCAACTGGTCCCCCCACATCGACTGTCAGGTTTCCTGACCCGGCGTTATTTGTCGCGACGATGGAGTTATCTGCCATTCCAGTTACCGCACCCAGGGCGGAAATGATCAGGTCTCCTCCATTGGAATTGTCCGCTATTATCCCAAAGCTCCCGCCCGCTACATCCTGAGCAGCCGTGATGGTCAGGCCCTCGCTTCCATTGCTGTAGGCTTGGATCCCTGTGCGGCCACCTGTTACTGCCCCACTTGCCGAAATGGTCAAGGCGGTGCCGCCAGAGGCATTGCTGGCGCGAATGCCAACACCGGATTGAGCGGTCACGTCCCCGGCATCGATCGCCAAGATGCCGGAGCCGACGCTGCGGGCATTGATACCGTGTGTGCCACCCACTACGTCGCCAGTCGATGTGACCGACACTCCGACGCTGTTTCCATCACCAAAGGAGTCAATCCCGTTGCCATCTGTTCCGGTGACATCACCTGCGACTATTGCCAGCAATCCGTTACCATGGTTTTCCACATCGATGCCGTCTCTTTGACCGGTGACAGGTCCGACCGCATTTACGGTCAGATCGCCTGTTCCGGTCTCGTTATTTGCAAAAATGCCCACAAGTGTCTGACCGGTTACCGCAGCGGCAGTGGAAATGGTTAAATCGCCTCCGTTGCGATTAGTCGCGTATATCCCGAAACGGCCACCTGTCACGTCTCGAGCGGTTGTGATGGACAACTGACCGTTTCCGTAGTTCATGGCTTCGATGGCCTCAAAACCTGCCGATACCTGACCGCTGGTTGTTATGACCAGCGCGGTACCATTCGAGGAATTAGTTGCATCAATACCGTCGCCCACTTGGGCGGTCACATTCGCAGCGTCAATTGTCAGAGCGCCGCTACCACTATTTCCGGCACGAATACCCCCACGATCTCCAGAGACGTCATTCACATCGATGGAAATTCCTCCTGTCCCTCTGGTACTTGCTGAAATTCCATAGACTTGTGCCGATATTTCGCCGCTACTTTGGATTGACAGGCCCGTCGAATTTTCATTCCCAAATCCAGAGATGCCTGTCGAACCGGCTATCACGTTATCCGCCGAAATCGTCAAAGAACCCTCGCCATATTGCACACTGTCAATGCCGTGGAAGTCAGCGCGAATGGTTCCCTGAGCCTGAATGAGGCTGTCGCCATCTCCTTGGTTGGTGGTGAAAATGCCTGTGTAATTGTTGCTGACGATTTCACCGGTGGTCGTGACCGTCAAACTTGTCCCTTCAGCAAAGTTCACTGCCAGGACACTCCGAGAGTTTGCTGTGACATCGGCGGCGGACACGTCTACCGATCCGGTTCCATAATTGCGGGCCGCAATGCCATCTGTACTGCCGGAGACCAGGCCGCTGGTCGTGACCACAAGATCGCCGGTTCCTTCACCGTTACGCGCCAGGATGCCGTAAGTAACGCCTCCGGAAACGGGGCCGTCCGTGACAACAGTCAGATCGCCGCCATTATTGTTGGCCGCCCGAATTCCGACGCTGCCACCCGTAACGTCACGGGCAGCCGTGATGGTCAGGTCACCGCTTCCGCCATTGTTCGCGTCGATGCCATCAGTAGCGCCAGTGATCGAACCGCTTGCCGTGACGGTCAGTGCCGTGCCGTTGATCGAATTGGTTGCCTCTATACCATCGGCTCCGCCTGTCACGTCGGCGGCGGACACGGTCAAGGCGCCGCGGCCATTGTGGTTGACCAGAATGCCTGAGTCGGTGCCACCGGATACCGCGCCCGTCGCCGTTATCGAGACAGACGTCGTTGTGTCCTCGGTGAGAGCATTGATGCCACGGTTTCCTCCTGACACATCAACTGCGGACACTTCCACAAAGCCGACGCCAAGACTGCGCGCATCGATGCCATCTCGGTTGCCAGTGACCGGGCCGCTCGCGCGGATTATCAGGTCACCGGTCCCCTCATCGTTGCGCGTTTCAATGCCGTCATTTCCACTTCCAGAAACGGGTCCGTCCGTGACAACAGTCAAATCGCCGCCATTATAGTTGGCCACCAAAATTCCTAAGTTGCCACCCATAACCTCTTGGGCGGCCGTGACCGTCAGGTCACCGCTACCGAAATTATAGGCTTCGATGCCTTCGGAAGCGCCAGTGATCGAACCGCTTGCCGTAACGGTCAGTGCGGTACCGTTGACACCGTTATTTACTTCGATGCCATCGCTAGTTTGTCCGGTGACATCCGCAACATCGAGCGTTAGTGCACCAGAACCGAAATTCTCGACATCAATGCCGTCATTACCCCCGTAAACGGCTCCCGTCGCCGCCACCGTCAGATTCGTACCGCTCATCGAGTTGTATGCCCGAATACCATCAGAAGTTCCAGTAACGTCGGCAACGGTAATCGTCACCGCCCCACTGCCATAGTTTCGGGCGTCAACGCCTTCTGTACCGCCAGAGACGGAACCAGTGGCATTGACCGTTAGGTCAGTTCCTTGGTTGAACGCAAAGATGCCGTTCTCAAGTTGTCCCTGCACATCTGTTGCGGTTACCACCAACGACCCAAGCCCGATGTTGTAAGCGTCAATCCCGGTTCTGTTTCCTGCAACTGTTCCAGTCGACGTTACCACCACATCCGAGCCGTTGGCCGTGTTGATCGCGCGAATGCCACTCGTTCCACCGGAGACATCGTTGGCTGAGACCACGACTTGCCCCGTGCCCGCACTGGTGGCATTTATGCCGGCAGTCCCGCCAGTCACAGTTCCGGTGGCCGTCACCGTCAAATCGGTGCCGGTTTCCGAGGTATACGCGAAGATGCCGTAGTTTTCCTCGCCATAGACATTCACCGCGGTCACCACTGTCGATCCGGCCGCATAGTTGCTCGCTAGGATGCCGTTGATCCCGCCCGTGACGGTGCCGGTTGCGGTGACCGACACCCCAAGGCCGCCTTGGTCGCTGGTGACCTCGATCCCGTCGCCATCCGTTCCGGTGACGTCGCCTGCGACCACCGTCAGCACACCGTCGCCCCGGTTCTCCGCGTCTATGCCGGCCACTTGACCAGTAACAGGTCCGGCCACATTGATCGTCAGATTGTCCGTGCCAATTCCGTTGTAGGCCTCGATACCATCGGCACCCGCCCCTGAGACCGCCCCTGCGGCAGTAATAGTCAGATCACCGCCGTTGCGGTTGTCTGCAAAAATTCCAAAATCGCCGCCGGCTATGTTCTGATCAGCCGTAACGGTCAGATCGTCGCTTCCGTAATTTCGCGCCCTGATGCCAGTGTAGCCGCCGGATACCAGACCGCTGGTTGTGACGGTGAGCGAAGTACCCGACACACCATTCTCCGCCAAAATGCCATCGCGGGTCTGTCCGGTCACATCCGCCGAAGTGATGGTCAGGGAACCGGCTCCGTCGTTTTCGGCTGAGATTCCATCGTATCCTCCGTTTACTGAACCAGAGGAGTCTATCGAAATACCCGCTCCAGCGCTGCCACTGAGAATTCGTATTGCTGTATCCCAGAACGATTCAACATTACCCGCCGAAATGTCGATTGATCCGTTTCCCTCTGAGTCGACAAATATGCCTGTTGAGACGCCGGTCACGGTTCCAGTCGACGTGATAGAGATGGAGCCCGAACCTGAACCGGCATACGCAGCGATCCCTCTGCCGGAACCACTGATGTCAGAGTTGTTTTCGTCCAGGAAAAACAGATCGCCGGTATCGTCCTTTTGCAAAACGATCCCATTCCCGGCTACCGGTTCAAGTGTATCGTGCGAAAACCCCTCCTCGGTCGTTACCACCAGATTGCCAGCGGCGTTGAGAGTCACGGTTTGCGTTTGATCGTTAACCGGATCCGCCGGCCCGGAACACACGAACTCACCCGGCGAACCGTCGACCGGCGTACATTCCCCTGCAATCCCCGGCGCCACACCTGCAAGCTGAAGGCCCGCCGCCAATGCGACCGCAGAAACACCTGTCAGAACCGAACCCAGCATCGGCGCATAGCTTGCGACCTGGCCCTTGAACTTGGTCATCCGGCCGCCGCGTAAAGTGACCGGCGACTTATTGTAAACATCACCTTTGTTCGCTTCGATTTCGCTGAGCTGCTTCTGTTTCATAAGCAAAAAACCTCCATTACCCTGCCGAGAACAGGGAACCATTGTTAATCTGATTGGGGACTTTCGAGTGTCGGACTAGTCGGCTTCCATCAGCCTCCGATCGTCACAATCGACGCGGCTTCGGGAGCGTCGGGTGGTATTGCGATTGGGCACCGGTACCCTTCGATCAGTTCAAGATCGTAAATTTCGGCAATCGCCCCATCGATGCGGAACCAGTCAACGCACGTGCCTTTGTTCAGATCGATAATCTGAACCCCACACCACGGTTCGCTATCGGCCTTCTTCAATCGATCGTCGAGACCCAAGCCTTCGAACCGTTTGTATCGCGGCTTGGACAAACCCACGAACGCAAACCCATCATGAAATGCCAATCCCCGCACGAAACCTGGGCAGAATGCTTTGGGTTCAAAACGTCCCATTTTTTTCTTGCCATCAAAAACGACCTCGCCCAGTTCACCGGTTCCGGAGTTCAGCACCCAGAGCCGACCTTGATGAAAGCGCGGAGAATGCGGCATGGATAGCCCTTCGCAAACCACATCGCCGGTCGCAACATCGATTACGACCCCGCCATCGGCCCGGCGATCCCTCCAACCGTCAATTGTATCGGACCGACTGACAGCCGTCACATAGCGCGGCACGCCATCCTGCATCGCCATTCCGTTGAGATGGCAGCGGTCTTCGGAAACCAGCTTTGACACAAAATCCGGTCGCCAAATCTCGCGAAAGTTATGTCGAAAATCGGGGGTAGCCAGACAATTATAGCGCGTGTTAACGAATATCGCCTTCCCGTCGGAATCAATACCCAGATCGTGCTGATCCAACTCTCCTATAAATTCGCTGCGCCGCGGCATGAATGCAGCATCAAAACAATTGTTCATCCGCTCATTTTCTGTCAGCACGTTCTGAAGGTGAAGGATCTGCCTATGGCAAGCAACCGACAGCCCGTTTGATCCATTTCGGCATATTCCCATTGGCCGAACTGCCGCCATCGTATGAATATTGACGCCGCCACCTGGCTTAACGCCGATCAGATAGACGGCATTCGACTGGTAGGACGTAATCGCAATCGAAGCCCCCAGCGAATTCATCCGCTGGCCCAAGCCAGATGAAACGGAGTACTCGACCTTGCTTTCTACTACGCCCTTTTTGTCCTGCGCCGGTTTTCTGGCATCTTCTTTTTCCGTGACCGTTGTTTCTTCTTGCACTTGACCGCTCTCATTTTCCTGCTCCGCGCTTGACATCACAGGGATACAAACAATCTTGCCTCCACCTCTCTGCTCCAGACATGTTTGGAATTTTCGCCCGTGGCAATAGCGCGGCCCAACACATCTCAACCCTGGATAAACACGTTTATGTGAGGTCAACCTGCGACCTGCAACTGTTTCCTCTACTTGCGCGTCGAGCCACGACTCGGCAACCGGAAGGATCTGTTGCGAAGTATTGAATTGTCACAGCGAAAGCACTTTACCGGCGAGCTAAGAGGCCAACTCCGCAAATTACCGAAACGGACAGACTCCGGGCCTGAATTGATCTTTGCGTTTCATGCGCGCCACTTCCGTCGAACGTTGCCGCCGCTGGAGCCAATCCCTTGAACCCTAACATTGGCCGGATGAGTCTCTTTGTGAAACGAAGGTCCAGTTCCACGATGCTGTTCAGAAAATTCCGCCTCACCATCTCGATTGGGAGCGGGCAACCAAAGCCTTTCAACATTTTGTTGATGGCTATGATGCCAGCTGTGTTTGCGCCGTTTTTGTCGATGTCAATCTTCCGCGGCGTACCATTGACCTTCAGCATTCGGGTAAAGAACCTCGTGGCGGCCGGTTTGTTACGGTGCTGCAAAATCATGAATTCGCGCGTTTTGCCGTGTTTTCTACAGCTCGATAAGGTAGACTCCAGCCCTTCCACTCGAATGTATGTCTCGTCCATTCTCTAGGGTCACGACCCATTGATTTCCGTCTACCGGCATGATTCACGGTTCGAAAACCGAGCGGTGAACATGTCTGATCTCTTCTGGCTGACGGATGCGCAGATGGCGCGTCTGGAGCCCTTCTTCCCCAAATCCCACGGCAAGCCTCGCGTCGATGATCGGCGCGTGCTGAGCGGGATTATCTTCATTAATCGCAATGGGTTGCGTTGGCGTGACGCGCCTGTTGAATACGGCCCGCACAAGACGCTCTACAACCGCTGGAAGCGGAGGAGCGACAAGGGCATCTTCGCGCAGATCATGGCCGGTCTGGCTGCCAAGCACGGCGAACAGAAGACCGTCATGATCGACGCGACGTATCTGAAGGCGCACCGAACAGCGA
>NZ_JBXWSF010000074.1:0-20281 GCF_059613285.1 Ruegeria sp. BHSB058
AACCCGGCGCTTGCTTCACCGCAAATCCGCCGCTTAATCTGACCAACCAGATGCGCCAGACCCTCTCTTAGATCACGCCGCCAACTGGCCCAAAACCTCTGACGACGGACATGCGTCGAACACCTCCGGGGGGCTTTGTCGCAAACTCTGCACGTACCTGTTAGGTCGACTGAAGTTTTGATACACGGGTGCCCAAAACAGACAGGGGCAGGCCGTGACAATCTCATTCAAAGGCGCTCGTTTTCCAAGGGACGTGATACGACACGCAGTGTTCTTCTATCTTCGTTAATCAGTATCCTACCGAGATCTGGAAGAAATTCTGGCTGAACGACGCGTTTCGGTTGATCACGCGTCTCTGAACCGTTGGATCGTCAAATACGCACCTCTGGTCGCCGACCAGGCGCGTCGTAAGAAGCGTTGCTTCGATCGATCCTGGCGAATGGACGAAATCTATGTGCGCGTCAAAGGTGAATGGGTCTACTTGTATCGTGCAGTCGACAAACACGGTAAGACCCTTGATTTCATGCTATTCAAACGGCGGAACAAAGCTGCGGCGACAAAACCACGCCCAGACTGCGTAAGCGATGATCTCACGAGGAAAGCGGAACCCCTTCAGGCGCGGCATTCTTGTCGGAATGTTCATGGCCCGCAGAAAATCCGGTCAAGCCGGGCGCACAACTTGGCAATACCCGATGTCGATATCGCAGAGAACCCCGCTACAGACCTGCTGGGGTGAACACCTACCGATTGTTTAAAGAAATCCCAGTTGAATGCGATACCTATGTATTGTCCCCTGCCCCATCAGATAGTGTGGCCAGCGCGGAAACATGTCGCGGCAGATCGCAACGGGAATGCAGGATATCTACTATGATCACCGTATCCGGCTGGTCCAGGTAAACCAGGAAATGCTCTCCCGCGCGTACATATCTGAGGTCTGCTGCCTCTTCGACCAATATTGAACAACTGCGGCTGGCCACCTTGCCCTCGGTGATGGCCTGGCAGCGCGCTATCAGTTCTTGTTCATAGAGATCGGCTTGATGCGGCCCAAACTTGTCGATGGTCCATCGGGCAATTTCAACCAGGCTGCCTTCGGCGCGGCGTGTCAGCCGAAATGGTTTGGTCACGTTTTGGCTCGGGCCCTAGCAAAAGCACGACGGATCGCATTCGAACCGCTGCCTTCTGCCAGATCTCCAGCCTGAGCCTGCGCCAAACCCTTCTGCAGACCTTGTTTAAGAGACTCCAGCCCGGCTTCTTCTTGTTCCAGAAGCCGAAGGCCCGCTCGCAACGCTTCGCTGGCGTTCTGATAGCGACCGGATGCGACCAGATCCTGCACCAGCTGATCCTGCGATTCTGTAAGTACGACATTGCGGGTTACCATGGCTTAAGCCTCCTCGTTGGCAATATATGCCAACTAGATGGCTGGTTCAACGATCGCGATTGGGAGCGGGCAACCAAAGCCTTTCAACATTTTGTAGATGGCTTTGATACCAACCATATTGGCGCCGCTTTTGTCGATAACGATTTTGCGGGGCAATCCGTTTACTTCGAGGGCACGAGCGAAGAATTTTGTCGCCGCAGCTTTGTTCCGCCGTTTGAGTAGCATGAAATCAAGGGTCTTGCGGTGTTGGTGCCGGTCTGCGCTTTGAACCGCTCGGTATCCCCGGCGCGGTATTGCTGACACTGGCCGTCGTCGCGCTGATTAGCATCTCGCGCATCAACTCAGCGTTCTGACTGCGGTTCTGCTGGGCGGGATTCCGTTTCCCGGTGGAAAGGGATCCATGCTGCGAGTGGTACTCGGGAGGTCTGGCCTCTGGCATGTCGTCAAACGGGTTGATTCTGACGAATGCGCCAATTGGGTTGAGTTAGATGAAAAAAACTATCGCCTGGATTGTGGTCTCCGGTTTGGGCGTCTTGCGCGCCGGGCGAAGATGATCGCAGAGTGAAAGCACTGCGACCCTTCCGCCTGTGGAGGGTCGAGCCTTATGAGGAAGAGGTTCGACAGTGAAAAAATTACCGCCGCTGACGAGCCTGCAAGCCTTCGAGGCCGTGTCGCGACACATGAGCATCAAACTGGCCGCCGAAGAACTTTTACTGACACCGACAGCGATTAGCCATCGCCTCAAAACCCTCGAGACACAGCTGGATGTGCAACTGTTTCACCGACTGACGCGGTCGCTTAGATTGACAACCGAAGGAGAGACCCTGCGCCCTTTCATCGCCGATGCCTTCTGCAACCTGAAACAGGGCATCGCGCAACTGAGCACCGACGAAATCGAGGGCGAGCTGGTGGTAACCACCACACGATCCTTTGCCTGGAGTTGGCTGAGCCCTCGATTGCCGAAATTCAGCCGGCTGTACCCCGAGCTTGAAGTGAAGGTTATCGCCTCGGATACAGTGCTGGATTTTGCACGTTTCAGTGTGGATGTCTCCATAAGATATACGGACACCCCGGATCCGGCGGAGCATGCGGCCTGGGTGCTGGATGACTATGTCACGCCTATTTGCTCGAGGCGAATGGAGAGCAAGATCCGCGACCCCGAGGACCTGTTGAGCCGGGATCTGGTCGAATACGAGTGGCTGGGCTTTCAGGACGGTGATCCGAATTGGCGCACCTGGTTCAACTCGGTCGGTATCGACGCTTCCAATATTCGTCCGATCGCACATTTCAGTGATGAGATCATGTGTATCGAAGCGGCGATAGACAATCGCGCGGCTGCTCTGGTCAGTGTGATTGCTGCTTCGCGCGAGATTGAGCGAGGGCGAATCGCGGCGCCTATACCAAGGGTTCTGCGCGACCGGAGCTACTATCTTGTCTGCCCTATGGAGCGCGCGAATTCTGCCAAGATGCGCGCATTTCAGGATTGGTTGTTGAACGAGGCTGACCTGTTTCGCGACAGCCCATACGGCATGAAGTTCATTCCGCAGGATGCCAATCGTTATGAACAACCTGATGCGAGTTGGTCTGAATAGGAGTAGGCCCGCGTGTTACGCCTTTGTGACATGCCAATTCGGCCAAACAGAAAGCTGAGAAATACTTTGTGATGACTGAAATCTGCTCGATTGTCGGCAAGGCTGCGGTTCCGAATACTCATCCCATCCATTAAGGGAGGAGCCGAAAATGGCCAAAACCACACTCACGAGACGCGCTTTGCTCAAGTCAAGTGCGATGGCTGCAGGCGCACTTGCCATGCCGTCGATCACCCGCGCTCAGTCCGTGACCGAGATGACAATGCTGGCTTGGTATGGTCAGGCTGAACCGGACGCGGTTGCAGAATTTGAAGAACTGCACAACGTCAAGATCACCCCGAAATACTATGTCGGCGGCGAGCAGATGCTGGCTCTGTTGGCACAATCTCCGGCGGGCACCTACGACCTGATCCACGCGGATGCTGAGTATGTTCAGCAGCTGGTGCTGGCGAATTTCGTTGAGAAACTGGATCCGGCAGACTATCCGTTCGACGATTTTTTCCCCGAATTCCACAAGTTTCCGGGCCATTGGCACAATGACGAACTTTATGCAGTCATCAGCCGGTTTGGCTTTCTTGGCATCTCACACAATCTGGATGCGGTGCCAGTAAAGGAAGCGATGTCGTATGACATGCTGTGGAACGAGAAGAACAAGGACAAGGTGGGTCACTTCGACTGGCACCTGCCGAACCTGGGCGTTCTCAGCCTGCGCGATGGCAACGCTGCGCCCTATGATATCGACAGCAACGCATGGGCCAAGCTGCAGGACACCACGCTAAGCCTGAAACCTCAGGTGCGGGGCTTCTATGACTATGGTGGCGTGCTGTCCTCGTTGAAGTCCGGTGAAGTGACCGTGATGCCAGGCATAGGTGAATGGATCACTGGCGTGCTGCGCCGCGACGGTGCGAATGTTACCACTACGATACCGGAACAGGGCGGCATTCAGTTCACTGAAAGCTTCTCGATCGGACGTGGGTCGCGCAAGGCCGAACTGGCGCGCAAGTTCATCCAGCATGCCTCCAGCCCTGCCGGTCAGTACAACCTGGCGAACCTGAACGTGTTCCCGGCAATTATCCCGTCGAAATCCGGGTGGGAACGAATGATTGCCGAAAAACCGGAAGATGCACGCCATCTGGGCATGTTTCAGGGCGACGGCAACGCTATCGACCTGATCCGCAAGGGCCGCATCCATATCCGCCAGCTGCCTGTGCAGCAGGACGTGGGTGACTGGAACGACTTCTGGTCGGCATACAAAAGCACCTGACGCCTAAAAGCTTCCGGTGCTTATGCCCCCCGCCATTCTCCCTTCTCCCCGATGGCGGGGGGCACTGTCAAACGTCACTGAAAAACGCCGGCCCATCCTGAAGGGTCAGACGGGTTAAAACATGACTTCTTCGATTTCCATCCCGCGCCTGTCCCGCCTCGCCTATGGAGGCTTATGGAGCCTGCCGTTGCCTGTGTGGTTGGCCGGGTTTTTTCTTGGGCCGATGATCTTACTGATCTGGCTGAGTTTCTGGGACGTCAAAAACTTTTTACTGACGCCCGATTTTCAATTGGAGAACTGGCACAAGATGCTGACGGCTCCGTTCTTCTGGGCTGCTTACCTGCGCACCTTCGTGATTGCGCTCAGCGCCGCAGTACTGGCCAGCCTGATTGCATTGCCATGTTCATTGGCGATCAGCTTCTTTCTCAGCACACGAGCCAGAATGACGGTTCTCGCGCTGTTCGTGGTGCCGTTTTTCACATCCTACCTCGTGCGTGTCTACTCCTGGCAGATCTATCTGACAGAAAACGGCATCGTGATGAAACTGTTGGCGGCAATCGGGATCGACAGTGGCAGCCTACTGAATACGCCGTTTTCTCTGATGGTGGGATTGGTGACGCTGACCTTGCCATTGGTGATCGTGATCCAGTCAATTTCGATGCTGTCCTTGGATCGCACGCTGATCGACGCGGCATACAACCTTGGTTGCGGCCCGCGCCGGGTGCTTTTTGCTACCGTATTGCCGGCGGTTAGACCGGGTATCGTGCTTGGGGCGCTGTTTGCTTTCATCTTCAGCTTCGGAGATTTTGTTACGGCGACCTATCTGGGCGGCGGCAAGTTCACCACGCTGTCTATCCTGATCGCGGATACCGTCAAATCCGGCCAGCAATGGCCTCGCGCTGCAGTGGTCGCGCTTGTGATGATCGCTACACTGCTGATCACCGCGCTGGCCTCAATCACTTACGCCTATCGGAGAACCTGAGACATGCGTGTTTCCCTGTTGACCCGCCGGCTTTGCGTAATCTTCATGGGCTTGGCTCTGGCCTTTCTCTATGCGCCAATCCTGACAAACTTTGTCTTCTCGCTGAACTCGGACCGGTTCCCGACTATCCCGCTGGGCGGATTCACGCTGGATTGGTATCGCCTGATCCTGGCCGATGATTTGGTGATCGCCGCTTTTGCGAACACAATCAAAGTTGCCCTGATCGTCGCCCCCATCGCGACCGCGATGGGATTTGCAGCGGCCTATGCCGACTATCGCTTCAACTTTATTGGTAAGAAACTGGTACTTGTCTTCGCCCTGATGCCGCCGTTGATTCCCTTGGTTGTCATTGGACTGGCAATGCTGGCCTACCTGTCCCGCATTGGCCTGTCTGGCACTTTATCCGCCATCGTGGTCAGTCATATCGTTCTCACCTCCCCGTTCGCCATGGCCATTATCCGGTTGCGGTTTTCACAGATCGACGGCGATCTGGAATTCGCGGCCCAGAATATTGGCGCCAGCAACTGGCGTGCGTTCTGGGAAGTGATCGTTCCTTCAACCAAGACCTCGATCCTGGCTGCGTTCCTTCTCTGTATGGCGGTCAGCTTCGATGAATACGCGGTAACCTGGTTCGTTGGAGGACTTGAGGAGACCAGTTCGGTTCGCATCCTCAGCTTCCTGCAATCGGCAGTCAGCCCCCGGATCAATGCCATCGGCTCCATCACCTTCATTACCTCGATCACTCTAATCTTGGGCGCGCAGGTGCTTTTGCTGCGCCGCCTCACCCGGGGGGAAAAATGAACAGCCTGAACAAGATCAATCCCGAGCGCGGCGTCGCGCCAAAAGAACTGGAGCGCATGATGTCACACGCGCACATCTCGCTGAGAAATATCCGCAAAACCTATGGCGAGGCGGTGGCGGTCGAGAACCTTGACCTTGATATCGCAGAGGGCAAGTTCGTTGCCATCATGGGGCCATCAGGTTGCGGGAAATCGACCATGCTGCGGATGCTGGCAGGGTTGGAAGACGTGACCGGCGGTGACATCCTGCGAGAAGGGCGACGGATAAACGATCTGTCAATCTGGGAACGCGACATGCCGATGGTCTGGCAGTCGTTGGCATTGTTTCCATTCCTGACTGTGCAGGAAAACGTCGAATTTGGTCTGCGCATGAAAGGCATGCCCAAAAAGGAACGCAAGAGTCGCGCGCTGGACTGGTTGAACAAGCTGGGACTGGAGGGATATGCCGACCGGGGCATTGATCAGTTGTCAGGCGGACAGAGACAACGTGTGGCTTTGGCGCGATGCCTCGTAACCGAACCATCCGTCTTGTTACTGGATGAACCGTTGTCGGCGCTGGATGCGCATCTTTCGGTGCAGATGCAGGGTGAGTTGAAACGCTTGCAACGCGAACTTGGGATTACCTTCGTCTACGTCACCCATAGTCACTCCGAGGCTTTCTCGATGGCCGATACCGTAGTGATCATGAACCAGGGTCGGATTGAACAGGCGGGCAGCCCCGAAGACATCTATCTGCGCCCGGCCACACCGTTCGTGGCAAGGTTCCTGGGCGGCTCCTCGATCTTTGAATGCAAGACCCGCCGACTGAAATCCGGAGAGATGGTTCTGGAAAGCCCAGATGGCAGCTTCAAGTGCCCAGCCTCCGAACTCGTTGATCTGGACGAAAACGAAAAGGTTAGCCTGATTGTCAGGGCGGACCAGATTTCGGTCACCCCGCAAGCGGGCTGGGCTGAGAACGAAGTTGCTGCGCGGGTCGTAGGTGAGGAGTTCATCGGAGCCCTCGTCAATCTACGGCTTGAAACGGCCGCTGGAACGTCCATCACCGTGCAATTGCAACAGCGCGACATGCAGTCGCTGGACATCGAAGTCGGTGCCGGAGTGACCGCCAGCTGGCACCCCGAAGACGGCCACATCATCAACGGATAACACGAGAAAAGGAGCCAATGATGGCCAAGAAGAATATCCTTGTTTACGGCGACAGCAACACTTGGGGCTGGATCGGTGTAGAAGAGGCTTTCCCCTCAACCCGCTATGGCGATGACGAACGTTGGGCCGGTGTCATGGCAGCCGAGCTGGGCAACGATTATCAGGTCGCCGTCGATGGTCTGACCGTGCGCGCCACCAACCTGGACGATTCGATGGATTGGAATGCCATCAAGGCGGATATGTTCAACGGCGCCAAGACTTTGCCGGCCGCAATTGCTCGGGAAATGCCCGTAGACCTGCTGATCATCGCATTGGGGACCAACGACCTGAAGGCCGAAACCAACCGCTCTGCCGAGGACATCGCAAATGCCATTATTGATGTCGCAAAAGTGGCGCAGGCCTGCAGCGGTGGCGTTGCCTATCATTATGATGCGCCACAGGTGATGGTCGTCTCGCCAGCGCCGCTCAACGACATGCCACACCCAGATTTCGCGGGCATGTTCGAAGGCGGCAAAGCCAAGTCTGAAGCGCTTGGAGCTGCTCTCAAATCCGCAGCCGACGCAGCGGGCATCGCAAGCTTTGACGCTGGTGCCGTGACCGGAAATGTGCAGGGCGCCGATGGTCTGCATATGAGCAAGGATCAACACGCCCAGCTGGGTCGGGCTATTGCGGAACGAGTCAAGGCTTTGTGATTTTCAGACCACTACCACTCACACCCATCCCCATCATGCAACAGGAGGAGTTTTCCATGATGAAACTAGCAACAGGCCTGAAAACCGCCGCACTGGCGACCGCATTGGCCATCGGAACCACAGGTGCAGCAATGGCCACAGATCTGAGCAAAGCCGGAACGATTGAATACGTCACCTTCCAGGCCAAAGACGGTGTAACGGTCGAACAGATGGCCGAAGTTGCGGCGGGCGGCAAGATCAACGCGAATATGCACGAAACGTATGACGGGTTTGTGGATCGTCACGTCGCCCTGCAGGCCGATGGCGTCTGGATCGAAGTTGTTTATTGGGAAAGCGAAGAAGCTGGCCGTGCGGCTTTGGACAAGTTCGTGAAAGATCCGGTGAACAAACCGTTCCTGGATCTGGTGAACGCGGATACCGTGACCATCACATATTCTGACATCCACTGACCGGGTGGGGACAGGCCGCGCACAGGTTGGGCGGCCTGACTATTTTTCGTTTCAATCTCTTTCATGCGGATTTTTCAACTTTGTGTGTTCTGTCCGTCCGTGTCATGAAAGGACAAGATGAAACGACGCCTGCCACCACTGAACGCGATCCGCGCCTTTGAAGCGGCTGCCCGGCTGGAAAGCATTTCCGATGCCGCGGATGAGCTTTCGGTGACGCCGACCGCAGTCAGCCATCAGATCCGGCATCTGGAAAATCTGTTGGATATCAAGCTGTTTGAACGTTCTGGTCGGAACATTTCGCTGACAGATCAGGGGTCGCGGATGCTACCGGATATCACGCGGGGTATGGATAGTTTGGCGGCAGCCTTTGCCGAAACCTATGGCAATCTGGACACCAATACCGTGACCATATCGACCACGCGGGAGTTTGCACGATATTGGCTGCAACCGCGGCTGGATGCCTTCTATGACGCATTTCCGCAGTTGACGTTGAACGTATTTGCCAGCGAAAACGCCGTGGACATGAGCGGTAGCGAGATCGATGTGGCGGTGCGATATGGCAAGAAGCCTGCCGACAACAGCGGCGAAATCGCCTTGTATCAGGAGTATTACGTGGGCGCCGTCAGCCGCGAGCTGCTGACGCCCGGCCGGGCCGCCCGTATCGAATTCCTGACAAAGCGGCGGCTGATCGATGTGCGCTGGGAAAACTCGTCCCTGACCGGGCCGACCTGGAAATCCTGGTTCGAAGCGGCGGGGCTAGATAATCTGGGCAGCTATCGCCGGATGAGTTTTGACGCCTACAACCTGGCCTTCGACGCGCTGAAGCGCGGTCACGGTGCGGCGTTGTTGAGCCGGACCATCGTGCGCTCTGCCGAGTTCGGTGACGGGTTTGCCGAACTCGAGGGACCGCAACTGCCTGGCTATCATTACCGCGTGATTCGATCGCCGGCCGGTATGCGTAAGCGCGCGGCTCGGCAGTTTGTCGAATGGCTGGCGGAAACTGCCGTGGACTGAAACTCTTGGGTCGCGGTTCCAGGCCTGAGCCGACCGGATGTGGTAGCTCAGGTCTCCATAGAATGGGCGGCTGATCGAAATCCGCACAAAGTGCCAGACACCGTTTTCGTCGCGCGCGAACTCGTCCTGACATTCACCCGAATAGATCACCTGCAAAAGGAGACGCTGGTTCTGTTGAATGACCATGATATTGCGCCAGCATCGGGCGCTTTCCGCATTTCGTCCCCATAAGATCCTCGTTCGTGGACAGGTGCCGGGTGCGGGGGTGCCGTCGCCAAACAGGATGACCCGCGAAAGGAATTTATCCCGGATCTCCTGCGCACTTCTCAGCGGTGTCCCGACGTCGAATACCCATTCTCCACGCGCGAAAAGGTTGGCAAGATCATCCAGATCGCCACTGTCGAGCGAAAAATTATAGGCGTTGATGAGCAGGCGGATCTGGTCATGGAACTCCCTGTCCGTAAGTGAGGCTTGATGCGCCCCGCAGGTCGGTGCAGACAGACGCCACCATGGTTGAATTTCGGAAAACGGACCCGGGGTAATTGCCCTGATTGCAGCGTTTTCACCCGAACGTGACCGGAAATCCATGGTTACCAAAAGGTGCCTTATTCGGGTTGGTCGCGCGGCAAGGTAAACTCGCCGTCAATCTGACAACAATTGGACCTTCCAGGTGCTGCGCCCTTTTGCGATCTCCGTTCTCCTTTTGTTTGTCCTGCCTTTACCGGGTCGGGCCGAGCTGCGAATTCTGGTGCTTGGTGACAGCAACACATGGGGGGCCAATGCATCGGGTCCAAGGCACGGCGATGATGTGCGCTGGGGTCGGGTTTTGGATGCAGCTCTGCCGAATGCCGTGGTGATCGAGGAGGGTCGCATCGGCCGACGTACCGATCTGGGGAAGGGAGAAGCTCTCGACAATATAGGACAGGCGATAACGACACCACTTCCTCCCTTCGTCGAGCAGCATCTGCCGTTGGACATGGCAATTGTGATGCTGGGAACGAACGATCTGCAATCCGGGCAAGGTCGGAATGCGGAACAAGTTGCACGCTCGGTCTTTTCGCTTGCCCGAATCCTGCTGATTGGGGGAGTTGGCCAGGTGTTGGTTGTGGTTCCGCCACCTTTGAACAACCCCGAAAATGGAAGTCTGGCAGGATTGTTCGGAAACGCACAGGGGCTGTCCGAACATCTCGCCGACACGTACGGGCACCTGTCCCGGCAAACAGGCATTCCGGTGTTCGATGCCGGAACTGTAACTCGGGCAGATGGCGCAGACGGCGTGCACTTGACGGCTCAGGCGCAACGCAAGTTGGGTCGGGCCATGGCACTTGTTGTGCGCGACCTAATATCCGTCGAACATTCGGCTAAATGAAATACAGAAAACAGGAGACAGACGTTGATGAACAGACGTGTATTCTGCACTACATCGCTTGCCGCTCTGGCCATGGCATCCACAGGGCATGCAGGAACAGCGGAACAAGTGACGTTTCACTTTTACGGAGCTGAAGACTGCCCTCCCTGCATGGCCTTCAAGCGTAACCATCTGGCCGATGTGCAAGCCGAAGGCCGTTCCTTGGGTTTCGCAGTGGAAGACAACATTATCGCAAAGACGCGGGACGTACCGAACCTCGGAGTCTATGGGGATCGGGATCCAATTTTTCGCTTGGCCGCTCCGCAACTCGAACTGGTCTATCCGCCGATTTTCTTTGTATCTCAAGGTGGTAAGATCGTCTCGGTCCACGGGCATGACTGGCGCGCTGCCTTGGAGAACGCACGGCATCTGAATGATCAAGCCTGATGAAAGCTTTGCCTGCTTTTTTCGGCGGTGTTTTCCTGTTGCTGGCTGGCGCTGCTGGCGCGCAGGATTTGCAGGGGCGCGATACGGCGGGAAACTGGCGGGTGACGCACCATTCCTCGCATGGCATCTGGAACACCATTTGCGATGAACGTGAAGAGAGGGGTGCCCTAAAACAGCGATGCTATATTCGTTGGGTGGACGTCTATGCCGAGGCTCCGCAGTTTGGTGCCTTGTTCACCTTTATTACGCCAAGCAAAGATGGCTCACGCGGGAAACACGATGTGATGTTCGGCCCCGAGCTTGGAACGGCATTTTTGTCTGATGGATTTCGGATCATGCAAGGGGAGGATGAGATATGGAAAATGGAGGACCGCAGATGCCTGCTGTGGTCGGATTGCACGTTTTCTCAAGTGCAGTCATCCGCAGCCCTTAAGGCTATGTTGGCGGGTGATATCGTAGAGTTCGATTTCGTGGACAGAAACAACCGGCGGTTCCGGCTGGAATGGCCTCTGGACGGGTTTCCCGAAGCTTTTGAAACCTACGAAAAACTGTGGGCGGAACGACAATAGTTGTTGCGCGCATTCCAAAGCAGCAATGAAATGGCCGCCTTCTTCAAGGCGACCAGTATGCGTTGGATCAAGCTGAAGGCTTAGTTGCTGTGGAAGATAGCATCGCCTTTTCCATCCTGGAAAACGAAAAGGACACAGTCTTCTTCGCTGACGCAGGCATCACCGTGGAAGGCATTGCCGGGCTGAACAACGTGCGCGCCGACTGGAAGAACCTTGGTCTCTCCGGCAAAGCTGTGCTTCCATTCACCCTGGATGGTGATACCTTCGTAGGCAAAGGTGTGCGCGTGTTCGGGTACTTCGAAACCACCCGGCATTTTCAGATACATCGCGTAAGGACCGGTGTCGCGGTCGCCCCAGAGAATGGCCAGCGACATGGGGGTGCCTTCGATCGGCGTCCATTGAATGTCATCGAATTTGGTCATCAAACCCGTGTCGGCGACAGCGGCGGTTGCGGCGGTAAGCGAAACGGCAGCGGCGGCAGCAAACTTGAGTATACCCATCTTGAAGATTTCCTTTTGTGTTGTCAGACGTGATGGTTCAGAACTTATTCGACCTGTGCAAAAGCAAAATATGCACCGCTGCAATCACCCGTTTCGGAGCCGCCGATGAAGCTGAACAGTGAGGATCTCCTGGTTATTCTCGCACTGTGCCGCGAGCAGACGCTCGAACGAGCGGGCCGGTTTCTGGACAAGGATGTTTCGTCGATATTCCGGGCAATCAAACGGATTGAAGCCAAGATCGGTACGCCACTGTTTGAACGTTCAAAATCCGGATTTCATCCTTTTCCCGTGGCAAATGAGCTTGCGGAAAAAGGACGTGAGATTCATGGTGCATTGTCAACTGCGGATATTATTTGTTCCACGCTCGACGATCAGTTGAGCGGACGTCTGAGGATCACCACGACCGACGTCCTGCTGGAGTATTTTATCTTGCCCAATCTGTCGGATTTCCGCCGCGGGCATCCCAACATCGACATTGATTTCAGCACCAGCAACCAGTTCGCAAAACTGTGGGAGCGTGGTTTCGATGTCGCGGTGCGTCCCTCCGCAAACCCACCTGATCAACTGATTGGGCAATTTCTGAAACGCTTGGACTATGTTGCAGTCTGTGGCGGCGGATATTCAAGCGCATGTAGTGACACCTGGCCTCATGTTGACTGGCTGGTTCCAGGCAGCGGTCTGGCACAGCACCCAATCAGAAAGTGGATTTCCAGAAATATTACTGAAAGCGCGTCGACTACCAGTTTCGACTCGATGAGCCTTTTGATTGACGCTGTGCGAATGAACCTGGGAGTGTCTCTGCTTCCCGATCTACCCGTTTTGACCGATGGGCTTGTCAGGTTGGAAGGAATTGACATCGACGAGTTCTCCGAAATCTGGTGCCTGTACCATCCCAGCAACAAAGGCAATCCCCTGATACAGGCGTTCAACAGCTTCATGAAACGTATTTTGATCTGAGTGGCTTCCGCCATTCCCCACATTGGTCGTCGATTTCGCCAATCATCAGAAGCTTTTGGCGTCGCCAGCCCGGTTACGTTTTCACGCAACTCCTATAAGCGGCCGGTAAGGATTTTTGCCAGATCCGGTTCGACCTTTTGGGATTGGTTCAGATCCAAGCCGTTCTGAACATGCAGGATATGGTGACGGATCGAATTTTCGGCAGCGTCCGGGTTCCCTTCAATCATGGCGTCGATAATCGACGCATGTTCATTTTCCGGGCATGTGGAGGCGCGGTTCGTGCCGAACAGAGCAACGATCAGCGACGTTCGGGTAACCAGTTCACGCACCACACGTGTCAAAACCGAGTTTCCGTGACACTTGGCCAATTCAACGTGAAACGCTCCGGATAGCCGGATGATTTCGGACCGGTCGCCACTTTGCCTGGCTTCTTCTTCCTTTTTTACGTGCGCGCGCAATATCTTAACGCCGGTGTCGTTTATTCCACGCGCTAGTTCCCGCACGATCCCGGTTTCTATCAACAGCCGGGCTACGAAAACCTCTCGGGCTTCGTCGGCGCTTGGGCATGCGACATAGGCCCCTCGATTTGAATGCAGATCAACGATGCCTTGACTACTGAGCAAAAGCAACGCGCGGCGCACCCGCATCCGGCCCACACCAAAGGTTTCGCACAAAGCCAGTTCGCTAAGCTTTGTCTTTGGGGCAAGCTTTCGTTCCATCACTGCGGAATAGATCCGATCTACGATCATCTGCTCGTCAGGATCGGTTTGCACAGTGTCGATTTTCTGTTCCGCGTCGCTCGTCATTTCACTCCATTCCGGCAGAAACGGTCTGAAAATTGTGAATAACTGCCAAGTTATCTTCTCACAATATACTAACTTTGTGTTGACGATATCAACGGCATTGTCATCAAAAACTGTTGACACTGATTGTTAACAATGCAGAACTTGAAGCGCTGGCCGGGATTCGACCCGTGATGCATCTTTTATACCAAAGCGCCCGAAAGAGGCGCCGAGACCTCACTAGGGAGGAACTAATGAAACGCAGAAATCTGATGAAATCATCGGCTGCTTTGGCTTTGGCAGCATCCATGCTTGGCTCGGCAGCCTGGGCGGAAAACCCGGTTCTGAAAATCGGCTTTGTCGGAGTGACCTCGGGGCCTGCCGCGGCGTGGGGAATCTCGAACCAACGCTCGATGGAAGCGCGGGCCGCTTGGATCAATGAGAGCGGTGGCTACAAGATCGGTGATACCACCTATGACATCGAAATCGTATCCTTCGATGATCAAAAGGATCCCAAGCGCGCCATTGCCGGAATGGAGAAGATGGCGCAGGAAGGCATACACTATGTTGTCGGCCCCAACGTGGATGATGGCGCCGCCGCAGTTCGCCCTGTCGCGGAATCACAGGGGATCATGTATTTCCCTTATGCATTTCCAAAGGAGCTTTACTCCGCGCCCGCATCGAACGCGGTATTGGGCATGGTCGCCAACTATCAATCAGGCCCCGCGATCTACAAGTATTTGCGGGATGAGAAGGGTGTGAAATCCGTCGCTTTCGTGGCCGCGAATGAGTCCGACCCGCTGAGCCAGCGGGACGGTGGCGTCGAAGCTGCCAAAGCCCTCGGGCTTGAGGTTGTTTCGGACAACGTGACCTATCAGGTCGACACCACAGACTTCACGCCGGTGCTGACACCCGTCATGCGTACCCAACCCGATTTGCTGGTTCTTTCCGGCGTTTCGCCTGCAAATGCGCCGCAACTGATCCGATCGGCAAGAGAGCTTGGCTTTCAAGGTATCATCTCCACCGAAACGGCGCAGGATGCCACTGTGCTGCGCGAAGGAGCTGGGGAACTGGCCAACGGGTTCATTTCCGTCGGTGGCGCGTCGACGCCCGAGATTGCTTCTGACGACATGAAGGAGTTCGTTAAGCGCTATACCGACATGTTCGGAGAATATAACGACGAGTCGAACACCAAGGTTTACGCGCTCGAGTACATTCTGGCGACATTGAACGCCAATCCGGCCGGCATTGACGACGTCAAGGCGTTTCAGACCACGATGGATACGTTCGAAGCACCAAACCCCTTCATGAAGGGTGATGCCACGATGCGGTATGTGGGGACAACGTCTTTTGGGCAAAAACGACAGATCGCGGTGCCGCTTGTGGTGAATGTCTATCAGGACGGCGAATTTGAAACGCTTTTCGTCGCCGAAGTCGACTGAGGCATTCTCACCGTCACGCAACAAACCTTCGAGCCACTCACACCCCGAGCCTGTCAAAGGCTCGGGGAAACCGAACCTTATTCTGGATTCACATGGAACAGATCATAGCAAATGGCATCTATCTGGGCGCGCAATATGCGATGATAGCTTTGGGTCTGACGCTGATTTTCGCCCTGATGAACGTGTTGAATTTTGCCCACGGTCAAATGTATGTCCTAGGCGGATTCGTGACATACACATTTTATGGTCAACTCGGATGGCCGTTCGTACTTGCGCTGCTGGTCTCCTGCATCACTCTTGCCGTTCTTGGCGCTCTGATTGAAAAATTTCTGTTTGCGCCGGTCATTCGGAGGTCTGCTCGCGAAGAAAGCACCATGCTTTTGGCCGCCGGCCTGGCATTTCTGTTCGATGCCGTTATTCTTCTGGTCTTTGGCGAAAAGCAGCGTGGGGTGCCCAAGATCGTCAACGGTGTGCTGAATTGGGATTTCAGGATCATCATGCCATACGATCGCATTCTGATTTGCGTTCTGGCCATCCTGTCGATCATTAGCTTCATCCTGTTCATGCAATATTCCAAAACCGGGCGAGCCTTGCGGGCTTTGGCTCAGGACCGCACAGCAGCACAATTGATGGGTGTCAATGTTGCTCGTTACTCGATGATCGGCTTCGCTCTTGGCGCAATGCTGGCAGGCCTGGTTGGTGGGCTGTTGGTAACCATTACCGGGGTTAACCTCGGCATGGGCGGGCCAACCTCGATCAAGGCCTTCATGATGGTGATGATCGGCGGCGCAGGGGTGATTTCCGGCGCCATCGCCGGAGGCATTATTCTTGGGTTTCTCGAGGCCATCGGTTTGGCCGTTCTCTCGCAATACGGAGACATCACCTATTTGCTTATCTTCGTGTCCCTGATGATTTTCCTGGCCATTCGTCCGCAAGGGCTGATGGGCAAGCCGTGGGGATGAGACCGTGTCAAAACTGAACATAACCCAGATGGTCGCAGTGGTTGTTTTCCTTCTGGCGATCTTTGTCGCGGTGCCGGCTTTCATAGCGATCTCGGGCCGATCGGATTTCTACTACACACTGACTTCGGTGGCGCTCTTGTCCATCGCCAGTGCCGGTGTCTGGCTGACGTTCTATATTGGCCGCATCAATATCGGTCAGGGTGCTTTTGCCCTGATCGGGGCGTATGTCTCGGCCATACTGGTAACAAAAGCAGGTATATCCTTTTGGCTATCGCTACCCCTGGCGGGGCTGTTTGCAGCCGCAGTGGCGGTCGTAATCGGCGTTCCAATCCTGCGGTTGCGCGGTGTCTATTTTGCAATGATCTCTCTGGTGCTGACACAGGTGGTAACGTTGACCGCGCTGGCGCTTCCCATCACCAACGGTGCCAAAGGGATTACCTCGATCCCGCTGCCGGGAGGCGTATCAATCCTTGGCCTGACATTAGTCCCGGACTTTTCAACGCTCGAGAACCCCAGGCTGGCGTTTTATTATTCCGCCTGCGTACTGATGGTTCTTACCTTCGCCGCCATGTACCGGTTGGTGAATTCGCGGCTTGGTCATCTGTGCCGATCGATGCAACAGAATGAAGAACTGGCCAGTTCGATCGGAGTCAACATCTCCTATATCCGGGTCATCGTGTTCGCCATATCCTCTTTTCTTGGAGGCATTGGCGGGGCGATGTTCGGCTCGATCGCTCAGTCGGTCTATCCCTCCAGCTTTCAGGTCGCCGATAGTGTGAACTTCATGCTGAACTGTTTCCTCGGCGGTCTTGGATACGTCTTCGGGCCGATGTTAGGCACGCTGGTGTTGTATTTTGGGTGGGACCTGCTGTTTGAACTCGGTCGCTTCCAATTGCTGGCTTATTCCAGCCTGTTGATCTTTCTGATGCTGGTTCTGCCTAACGGGCTGCTCAGCCTGCGACTGCCCGGCAGGAAAGGAGTGGACAAATGAGCCATCTTCTGGAAGTCCGCCATGTCACCAAGAAATTCGGCGGTTTGACTGCAAACAGCGATGTCTCGTTCAACGTCAATGAAAATGAAATCCTGTCGGTGATCGGGCCGAACGGAGCGGGCAAGAGTACCTTGTTCAAGATGATTTCGTCCTTCCTGCCCACGACCTCGGGCGAGGTGTTGTTCAGGGGCGAGCGCATATCGAACCTGAAACCGCATGTGGTGGCGCGAAAGGGTGTCGTTCGCACCTTTCAGGAAACCACCATCTTCAAATCGATGACGGTTCGCGAAAGCATCGTTGTCGCCCAGCATCTGCGATCACGCGCGTCCTTGGCGGGGTATTTCTGGGGTACCCGGACAGCTCATGAAGACGTAGAAAGCTTCGGGCAGTATGCCGATGATCTGATCGAATTCCTTGGCATGACCGAGATTGCCAATGAACAGGCTTCGAACCTGCCGCAAGGTAACTTGCGGGCGCTGGGTATTGCCATTGGTCTTGCCACCGATCCCCAGGTTCTGCTGTTGGACGAACCCTTCGCAGGCATGAACCACGACGAGACCATGAAAATGGTCAATCTGGTGCGAAAGGTCCGCGATGATCGGGGGGTCACTGTATTGCTGGTGGAGCACGATATGCCCGCGGTAATGAACATCTCCGACCGGATCGTCGTTCTGAATTTTGGCGAGATGATCGCCGAAGGTACGCCTGCGGAAATCCAGAATAACGAAAAGGTCATCGAGGCGTATCTGGGCAGCGCCGATGATGAGATCGGGATCTGAACCATGACCAAGATGTTGGAATTCAAGGATGTCGAACTCTACTACGATCATGTCTATGCGCTCAAAGGCGTATCTATCGATTTGGAGCAAGGCGAAACCGTTGCCCTGATCGGTGCCAACGGAGCGGGGAAAAGCTCGATCCTGCGGGCGATAACCGGTCTGGCGCGGATCAAATCCGGTTCGGTGGCCTTCGAGGGCGAAACGATTGATGGCAAGAACCCGGCGGATATTGTGTCCAGGGGCATCTCGATGGTGCCGGAAGGCCGACGTGTTTTTCCATTTATGACGGTCAAAGACAATCTGCTGATGGGGGCGTTCACGCGTTCGGACAAATCCGAAATTCGGAACACTCTGGACTCGGTACTGGAAAGATTTCCGCGATTGAAGGAACGCTACTCTCAATCCGCCGGTACCTTGTCGGGTGGGGAACAACAGATGATGGTAATTGGACGCGCTTTGATGGCTAAACCTCGTCTGTTACTGATGGATGAGCCCTCATTGGGAATCGCACCAAAGCTGGTGCAGGATATTGCCCGGTCCATCGTCGCCATCAACCGTGATGAGGGTGTGTCCGTCCTATTGGTCGAACAGAACTCGCGCATGGCGCTGTCGATTTCACATCGCGCCTATGCTCTGACCACCGGGAACGTGGTTATCTCGGGCAACTCCAAGGAACTTTTGACCGATCCGCGGATCAAGGCTGCCTATCTGGGCGGAGAAGTGTGAGGGTGTCGTGAAAATTCTTGTCGTCAATCCTAACACCACAAGCTCGATGACGCGAAAAATCGAAGCAGCAGCCCGAGCTGCCGCACATCCCGACACCGAAATCATCGCGACCAATTCGACAAGTGGCCCGCCGAGTATCCAGGGATATCTGGATGTGACGACCTGTGTGCCGGGCCTGCTGGACGTTGTGGCGGGCTATCCGGACGTCGACGCCATTGTGGTCGCCTGTTTCGACGATACAGGCGTTGACGCGGTGCGCTGCGTTACATCGGCCCCAGTGATCGGAGTTGGAGAAGCGGCCTATCACGCTGCGTCGATGATCAGCCCGAAATTCAGTGTCATCACGACCTTGTCCCGCTCGCTTGCAGGTCTGGAGGCCAATCTGTTGCGCTATGGACTGGACCGCCGCTGTGTCCGTGTTCGCGCATCGGATGTGCCCGTCCTCAAGCTGGAGGAAAACGATCCCAAAACAGTCGACAAAATCAGGGCGGAGATCCGCGCCGCAATTGACGAGGACAGGGCAGAAGCCATTGTTCTGGGGTGTGCGGGGATGACAAATCTTATGACACACCTGTCCGAGGAATTTGGACTACCTATAGTCGACGGCGTTGCCTGCGCTGTGACATTTGCCGAAGCGTTGGTTCGGGCCAAGCTGACAACCTCAAAACTGTGTTCATACGCTTAAGGTAAGGACCATTCACATTGAGCGTGTTGCACAAATCGTTTCCGATGCGTAGCCAGTCCTTCGAATTGACTGCGGGATGCTGGGATACTTTTCAATTTCAATGCGGCGCGGTGGGATAGGTTTGCGAAGGCAAAGTACCGTGTGACGAAACGTACCGGGTACAACGAGGCGCTGCGGTAGCGCAGGGATGTCACGGTCTGGTTTGGTGGGGACATGGTGTCTGGATGGTCTGCCGAACGCTTAGGCAAGCGCGGTGCTCAGCAACGGTACTCGCGAGATGTGTCTTGCCTTGCGAGTGGTGCTCGGCCTGCCGCTTCGGCAAACCGAAGTCCCAGACAACCGAAACCAAGATCGCTGTCAAAGCCCTCAACCGCATGACCCGCCTGGGTCGTGCGACCTATGAACGTGTCGCATAGCGAACCGGGGAAAGGGGCAAATGCGGCCCAGGCACTATTCGTGCAACGCGGTCGATAATTCCCAATTGTCCAACAAGCATAGTATTGGACAATTGGGAAAACTTGCATCTTTATGCCGCGACTTGCGCGGCCACGACCTTGGTCCGGGCCTGGGCCTGGGCGACGGACTCGTCGAATCTTGCATCGCCGAATTCCTGATATTCGATGGCGATGGTTTCCATGTTCGCGGCATCGGCGCCCAGGTAATGCGCGCTGGCGCGGATCGCCGGGTCCAGCCCGTTCAGATGCGCGCGCTCGCCGCCCTCGGCAAAGCCGAACTCGCCGCGCGAGGACAGGACGATCAGCTTCTTGCCGGTCAGGATC